>NZ_JAMDLQ010000022.1:0-134852 GCF_024705715.1 Clostridium sp. LY3-2 | reverse complement strand
TGCCTATTTATACTTCCAAATACTCTTCCATTTAAACTTCTTTTCCCACTATTAATTCTGTAATTTAGATCTTTATCTAAAACTAATTTCTTAAACCCATATAACCCTGCAAGTGCTGCTAAGATAATTATCCAGATCTTTGAAACTAAATTTCCAAAAGAAATTAAAAGCTTTGTAAAGATAGGTAACTCTCCTCCAGCTGCTGCTAAGTTATTTGCAAAATCAGGCACAACATAAACTAATAAAAATCCTACTATAACAGTTGCAAAAACTATTACTATTTTAGGGTAAAGTGTAGATTGTGCTACCTTTTGCTTTTGCTTATATTGCTTTTTATAATATTCTGAGAGTTCATTCATTATATAATCTAATTTCCCTGAAGCTTCCCCAGCTTCAATCATATTTATCATAAGGTCTGGAATATCTTCTTCAAACCTTAAAGAATCCGAAAAACTTCTACCTCTTTGAATCTTTTCGTGAACTCTTCCTAAGATTTCTTTCATCTTCTTTTTCTCAGTTTGTTGCATAGATAGTTCTACCGCCCTTAGCATAGGCGTTCCTGATTGTATAACAAAGGCAAACTGCCTACAAAATAGCGATAAATCCTTTAAAGTAACCTTATTAAATAAGTCTATATTTATATCTCTTTCCTTTTTATCTACTTCAATTTTCAAAGGAAAATAATCTCTTTGCCTAAGGCTATTTACTACTTCTTCTCTCGTTTGTGCATCTAAAGTTCCGTTTATAATAGTTCCTTGAATATTTCTTGCTTGGTAACTATAAACTGGCACTTTATATCAACTCCTCCCATACTCTACTCTCTTAAGTATGCAACCCTCATAAGCTCGTCTATAGTAGTTACACCTTCTATTACGTGTTCTCTGCAAGCTTTATTTAAAGTTTTCATACCTTCATTTATAGCTATATCTTTAATCTTATCTGCTGTTTCACCTAAAGTAACAGCTTCTCTTATAGCTCTTGAAACTTCCATTATTTCGTAAATCCCAATTCTCCCTTTATAGCCTGTCCCATTACATAAAGGACATCCTTCTCCTTTGCTTAAATAAACTCTTTCAAAGCTATCTATTCCTAATACTCGCTTTTCAAAGTCATTAGCTTCATATTTTTTACTACAATGAGTACAAACCTTTCTAACTAGCCTCTGTGCTACTACTCCTGTAACTGATGTTGCAACTAAGTATGGCTCTATTCCCATATCTGAAAGCCTTGCTATAGTAGATGGTGCATCGTTTGTGTGAAGAGTACTTAAAACTACGTGTCCTGTGATTGCAGCCCTTATAGAAATCTCTGCTGTTTCACTATCTCTAATCTCCCCAAGCATTATAATATCTGGGTCTTGTCTAAGTATTGATCTAAGACCTGATGCAAATGTCATCCCAGCTTTAGTGTTTACGTTTACCTGATTAATTCCCTCAACCATAAATTCAACTGGGTCCTCTACTGTAATTATATTCTTGTCTATAGTATTTAATTCGCTAAGTATTGTGTAAAGTGTGGTAGATTTACCACTCCCTGTAGGTCCTGTTACTAGGATTATTCCGTATGGATTTTGCATTATTTTAACTAGCTTTTCCATATCGTCTTTTCTCATCCCTAAGTTTTCTTTAGTCATAACTCCCATAGAAGTTGAAAGTATTCTTATAACTACCTTTTCTCCATTAACTGTCGGAAGAGAAGATACCCTGAAATCTATTTTTTTATTATCTATAACCTTTAGTATTCTTCCGTCTTGCGGAACTCTCTTTTCAGCTATATTCATATTAGATAAAATCTTGATTCTTGTAGTTAAAGTAGATTGTGATTCTTTAGGAACTGTTAGTATATTTTGAAGTTCTCCATCAACCCTTACTCTAACTCTTATATCTTTTTCGAAAGGCTCGATATGTATATCACTTGCGCCCATCCTAACTGCATTAGTTATTATAGTATCAACAAGTTTAACAACCGGTGCGTCACTTGAAGCTTCCTCTAAGACTTCTTCCTTTTTTACAGTTTTATCAAAAGCTTTAGCTTCTGCCCCTAATTCACTTGCAACCTTTTCTGCCATCTGCTTAGAATAATATTTATTTATACTATCTAAAATAGAATCTTTAGTATCTAAAACCTTTATTAAATTCATACCTGATGCAAGTCTTATATCTTCATCTGCCATAAGATTAAAAGGGTCTGATGTAACTATAACTATGTTGTTTCCTCTTATCTCTACTGGCATAATAGAATGCTTTCTAGAAAGCCTTTCAGGAACTCTTCTAATAGCTTCAATTTGAACTTCTTCAAATTCTAAACTTATTCTTTTTATACCTAGTTGTAATTCTAAAACCTTTAAAATATCTTCTTCTTTTACAACCCCAGTTTCAACTAATATTTCACCAAGCCTCTTTCCAGTAATAGCTTGTTTTTTTAAAGAATCCATTAAAACTTCGTGAGAAATTTTCTGAGATTCAACTAGTATATCCCCTAACCTTTTCTTTTTCATACATAACACCTGCCATTTTTCTATACCGTTATTATATAATACATCTGTTAATTTGAAAAGTTTTTCCTTTTATGTATTTATTATATAATTTGACAATATTTTTACTTTTTATTTTATTTTTATAATATACATATACAGTTAATAAACTTTTCTTTTTATTAACCGTTTTATTTAACTATAAATTTGTTTTTCTTTATGCTATTTAATAAAAGATTTAAAAAAAATAAAGCTTAGCAAAAAAATTGCTAAGCTTTTTAATAAAATTTTTTTATTTTTTTAATTAATACATTCCATCCATACCCATTCCAGGCTCTGGCATAACTGCATTTTTTTCTTTTATATCAACAACTGCAGCTTCTGTTGTTAAGAATGTAGCTGAAACTGATGCTGCATTTTGAAGAGCAGATCTTGTAACTTTAGTTGGGTCTACTATACCTTGTTTAATCATATTTACGTATTGATTTCTTAAAGCATCGTATCCTATTCCGATTTCGCTATTTCTAACTCTATCTATTATTACAGAAGCTTCAACTCCTGAGTTTGTTGCAATCTGTCTCATAGGCTCTTCAAGTGCTTTAATAATTATATCAATACCAACTTTAACTTCGTATATATCTGATGTTAATTTTGATACATCATTTAAAACTGTAACGTAAGCTGTTCCACCGCCTGGAACTATTCCTTCTTCTACAGCCGCTTTTGTTGCAGCTAAAGCATCTTCTATTCTTAACTTTCTTTCTTTAAGTTCTGTTTCAGTAGCTGCACCTACTTTAACTACAGCAACTCCACCTGCAAGTTTTGCAAGTCTTTCTTGAAGCTTTTCTTTATCGAATTCTGAAGTGCTTTCTTCTAATTGATTCTTAATTAAGCTTACTCTAGCTTTTATTTCTTCACTATCACCTTTACCATTTATAATAGTAGTGTTGTCTTTAGTGATTTTTACGCTTTCTGAAGTTCCAAGCATCTCTAAAGTTACATCTTTTAAGTCGTAACCTAATTCTTCTGAAATTACACTACCTCCAGTAAGAATAGCTATATCTTGAAGCATTTCTTTTCTTCTATCTCCAAAACCTGGCGCTTTAACAGCAACGCAGTTAAATGTTCCTCTTAATTTGTTAACTACTAAAGTAGCCATAGCTTCGCCTTCTATATCGTCAGCTATAATTAAAAGTTTTTTACCAGTTTGAACTATTTGCTCAAGTACAGGTAAGATTTCTTGAATGTTATTGATTTTTTTATCTGTAATAAGTATTAAAGGATTATCTAAGATAGCTTCCATCTTTTCTGTATCTGTAACCATATAAGGTGATACATATCCTCTATCAAACTGCATACCTTCAACTACATCAAGTTCAGTTCCCATAGATCTTGATTCTTCTACAGTTATAACCCCTTCGTTACCTACTCTTTCCATAGCATCCGCTATAAGTTTACCTACGCTTTCATCAGCTGCTGAAATAGCTGCAACTCTAGCTATATCTTCTTTTCCATTAACAGGTTTAGATATCTCTTTTATCTTTTTAACAGCCTCTTCTACAGCCATATTTATACCTGTTCTTATAAGCATAGGATTAGCTCCTGCTGTTACGTTTTTAAGTCCTTCTCTTATTATAGCTTGAGCTAAAAGAGTTGCTGTAGTAGTACCATCACCTGCAACATCGTTAGTTTTAGTTGCAACTTCTTTTACTAATTGAGCTCCCATATTTTCGTAAGGGTCTTCAAGTTCTATCTCTCTTGCTATTGATACACCATCGTTAGTAATAAGAGGTGCTCCAAACTTTTTCTCAAGTAAAACATTTCTTCCCTTTGGTCCAAGTGTAACTTTTACTGTATCTGCTAATTTATCTACACCTATTTGCATAGCTCTTCTAGATTCTTCACCGAATTTAATCATCTTAGCCATAAAAAATACCTCCTAATAAACTATTGCAAGTATATCTTCTTGCTTTAATATTATATATTCTTCTCCATCATATTTAACTTCAGTTCCTGCGTATTTAGAATATAATACTTTATCTGAAACTTTAACTTCCATCTCTATTCTTTTGCCATCAACTATAGCACCTGGCCCCACTGCAACAACCTCAGCTTCTTGCGGTCTCTCTTTTGCAGTTCCTGTAAGCACTATTCCACTTTTAGTTTTTTCTTCTGCTTCTAATTTTTTAATAACAACTCTGTCACCTAACGGTTTTATATTCATAAGTACCCCTCCTTTATTTTTTATTAGCACTCTTACTCTTAGAGTGCTAAACTCTAATATTATGATATATTTAATATTTATTTATTTCAAACTTTTTTTCTTGAAATTTTAAATTAATATTTCTAATTACAATAGATTAGAGCAATATATTTCTATATTACTCTAATTTTCTTAATCTTATTACCTCTTATTTTATTTCTTTAATAATTTTAGGATTAGATGATACTCCTAAAATCACCCAAAATATAGGAGCAACACTAACAACACTTATATTAAATAAAGCTTGTATCAAATACCCTAATATAACTATTACTAAAACTTTAAATTTATCATCATCTTTATTTTCAAATACCTTTTTTAGTATTAATATAACTAATAGAATATATGCAATTAAAGACGGAATTCCTGTAGTCGCTGCAATATTTAAATATTCATTATGCGCCTTATCTACTATTACGTTTGGTTGCTCGTTCCACCAAAATCCAGAACTAGGTGCAAATTCTTTTATTCCTTCCCAAAAGTTTGAAGTGCCAGTTCCAAGTAGCGGTTTTGATTTTATAATATAAGTAGATGCTTCATAAATTGCAACCCTTCCAGACCCAGAGCTATGAGTAACATCACTAATATCCTCTTTTATAGTTTCAAACCTATCTTTTATCTCTCCACCTTTAAAGTAATTCATAGCAAAAAATATACAAGTGAAGGATATAACTATAATTATAGCTCTCTTTAAGGCATTTTTCCTTTTAAGGATGAAAAATAAACCTATAAAGCAAACTGCGGCTAAACTTAACCACCCGCCTCTAGTCATAGTTCCAACTAAGGCTGCAAAAAATATTAGAGAGTATATAAGATAACTTTTTACGTCATAAAAAATAAACACACTTATAGATATTCCAAGCAATATTAAAAGATAACTACTAAAAAAGTTTCTGTGTCCTATAAACCCGTAACATTCCATTAAAGTGCTATGAAAATAATCCCTAGGAACTGGGTCTATCCCGTAAAATTGAAAAACCCCGTAGATAGACATTATTGCACCTAGTATCATCATTATATTTATACTTCTCTTAGTAATCTTTAAGTAATTTTTAGCTGCTATAAACAATACTCCGTAAGATAAAAAGCTAAGTAACCCTTCATACCTTCTTCTTCCCCCTACTATTGATTTAGTAAAGTCCATAGAAAATATAGTTGATATAACTATAAGTCCTAAAAATATTATAATTACCTTTGTTATAGTATCTAATTTTACCTTTTTATCTTTAAGTAATAATATAAGTATTATTAAACTTATTATCCAAAGAAATATAGCTTTAGGAAAGTAATAGCTCTCACTTCCAAAAGGGCTATATATAAACGGTAATAAATATATTAAAGTATATAAAAAGAAGTTTATCATCTGTTCTACTGTTGATTCTTTTCTCTCGCCACTATTTTTTAATCCTAATATCCCCACTTAAATTCCCCTTAATCTTTCTCTTTTTCTAAGTCTATACCCTCTACTTCTGATACTTTTTCTTTAGGATTTACTTTATTTAACTTTATAAAAGAAGCTTTAGCTCTATTACTCTGTACTATAACTCCAGCTCCGTTAATACACCCGCCTTCACACATCATTCCTTCAATAAAGTTCCCATTAAGTTTTCCTAATTTAGCCATAGCTAAAGTTTTTTTAAGTTCTATCCCTCCAGATACTTTAACTGGAGTAAAATCTATCTCTAAATTATTCTCTTTTATATAATTCTCTATAGCTGAAGATACACCACCACTCATTCCAAAATTTCTTCCAAATATAGTCCCATCTTCTACTATATCGTCTTCTAATGATTCTATATCTATCTCAAATGCATCTAAAAGTGCAAACAATTCTTCGAAAGTTATAACGTAATCTATAGAGTCTTTTCCAAACTTTATTCCTTCACTTTTTTTAGCAGTACAAGGCCCTATAAATACTGTTTTACATTCCTTATACTTATGTTTTAATACTTTTCCTGTCGCTATCATAGGTGAAACTGTATTTGATATCTTATCCTTTTCTGTGTTATATTTCTTTTCTACATATTCAACAAAAGCTCTGCAGCAAGAGTTTGTCATATACTTTTCACCGTTTTCCATTCTTTCTTTAAATTCTTTACATTCATTTATAGTAACTAAATCTGCTCCACAAGCAGCTTCTACCATATCTTTAAACCCTAGTTTTTTTATAGCATTTTTTATTTGTCCGTAAGTTACTTTATTTCCAAACTGACCTGTTATAGCTGGCGCTACTATTGCATAGACTTCTTCTTTTTTAGATAATATCTTAGATACAGGCACTATAAAACTCTTATCTGATATTGCACCAAAAGGACAGGCTTTCATACATCCTCCACAATTTACACACAAGTCGCTTTTAATAACAGCTCTCCTATCTTCAATCCCTATATCTAATGCACCAGTCGGACAAGCTATCTTACAAGGCCTCATAACTTCTGAAATTGCATCGTAAGGGCAGGCTTTTTTACACATTCCGCATTCTTTGCATATCTCTTGATTAATATAAGCTCGTCCATTCACAATTGAAATAGCTCCGAAATTACAAGCTTCCTTGCATCTGTGCGCTATACAGTTTCTACAAGAATCTGTAACTGAATACCTATTTATAGGGCACCTATCGCAAGCTGCTTCAATAATATAAATAATCTGCTCATCAGGACTTATATCTATAAGCTCACAATCTGCTACATCACCATTAGACATAAAGCCTCCTGCAAGTTTAGCCCTCTCTAAAACTATCGCCCTCTCTTTGTAGATACAACATCTATAAATAGGTTTATCCCCTGTAATTATCTTATAAGGTATTCCTTCTATTTCTTCTTTAGTGAGGTCTCCATCTTTAGATAACCTAGCGACTTCTGCTAGAACTTCATGCTTTAATTTACTCAACTGAGTTTCAAAATGAAACATACTACCTCCAAAACAAATTGATTATATTATAAATTTTACCATATTTTGTATTGAATCATAATGATTAATTTTTATATTCTATAATTTACTATTCCTATATTTAGTAAATTCATTATATAATTAAATTAGAAAATTTTAGGGGGATAATTATGTCTGAAAATTTAATAAAAGAAAGTCCAAAAGAGAAGATTCAAGAACTTAATATTTTAAGAGCTTTTGCATTTTTCTTCGTCATACTTCAACATGCACTTGGTAGTGCCCCTGGTGATTATAGTATGTCTGTTGCAAACGTAGAAATAACAAATATATTAATCAGCATTGCTGATGCTGGAGTTCCATTCTTTTTATTTTTAAGTGGTTTAACTACTGCCTACAACTACAAAGATAAATTAGATATAAAGAAATATTATAAAAATAAATTTCTTTATCTTATAATTCCATACGCAATATTCACATTCGTAAATATTATGCTTTTTGATTATAGCAAACTAAAAAACTTCTTTATGGTTTTAATTGCTGGGGATGGTAACTTCCATCTTTGGTATATGGGAATGTTTATACGATTAGTTTTAATATATCCTATATTTATTTATATCGGTAGATTTATTCATAAGCAAAATATTTTTGTTAGAATAGTAACCTTTGTTTTATTAGTCAGAGGGTTTTTATATATGGCTGTATATGAATCTCAAATAAAATCATTTTTTAAAGGCCTTATTTTTGGTGAAAGTCCAACTTTCCTACAATCAAAGTTTGTAGATATAACTTTTTTATTTTGGTCTATTTTCGTAATTATAGGAATGTATGTTGGATTTAATTTTAAGGTATTTAAAAAATATATAGTTAAATTACGTTTTGTATTATATATACTATTCATACTAGGATTCTATTATAAATTTAGTAGACAATTCTACTTAGTTGAATTTACAAGAATATTTGATATAGGTGCTAGACTTTCAAATATAGGTTTATTTTATTTGATTAGTTTATATATCCTGCGTTTACCTAAGTTATCTAAAGTAATGGAATTTTCATCAAAATATTCTTATGTAGGATATATGCTTCATATTTGGGTTTTAAATTATTATATTTTCTTCTTAAGAGGTTTAGGATTCGATCACCCATTATATAATGCTATAGTCTCTGCATTAATAACATTTATAGTAGCTCCTTTACTTGTATTTGTAATTTCATTATTACCAAAATCAAGTTATATAACAGGAACACCTTCTAACTATAATCTACTTAGAAGATCTTTTGCTTTATTTAAGCAATCTATTTCCAACATCTATAGTATTTGGAAGTTAACTAAAGCATAAAATTATATTATAATAATAGTATAGATATGATTTGTGAGGTGATTTCAATAAATAATACATTTAAAGAAAACATAACTCATATTTGCGAGCTATGCGAAAGAGAAGTTAAAGAAATTACAAGGCATCACCTTATCCCTAAAGAAAAAGGTGGAAAAGAATTTAAAACTGCTCATATGTGCAAAACTTGCCACAGACAGGTACATGCTCTATTTAACAACAGAGAGTTATCTGCAAGATTATTTACCATTAAAAGATTAAAATCACACCCTTCGATTAAAAGATACTTAAAGTTTTTATATACAGTACCAGCTGATAAAGAAATAAATATCAAAAAGAGAAGAAAAAAAATCGGGTAGTTTCCTACCCGATTTTTATTTAATTTCTCCGTCAACTATATTTATTATTCTTTTACATCTATTAGCTACATCTATATCATGAGTTACTATTATTATAGTTTGTCCTTCTTTATTTAGATTTTGGAATATATTTAAAATCTCTTCACTTGTTTTTTTATCTAAGGCTCCTGTAGGTTCATCTGCTAAGATTATTGTTGGTTTATTTACTATTGCTCTTGCTATAGCAACTCTTTGCTTTTGCCCTCCTGATAATTCATTAGGAGTTTTATGCAAATGCTTTGATAAGCCTACGCTACTTAAAGCTTCTATACATCTTTCTTTCATTTTTTTCTTATTGTTTGAATATAATAATGGAATCATAGTATTGTATACTATGTCTTGATTATTAAGTAAATTAAATTCCTGAAATATAAAACCTATAGTTTTGTTTCTAAGTTTAGGTACTTCTCTTATATTTAGATTTTTAACATCTTTACCAAGAAGCTTATACTCTCCCTTAGTAGCTTTATCTATCATACCAATTATATTAAGTAAAGTTGATTTTCCAGAACCTGAAGTTCCCATAATAGCAATCATATCTCCACTCTCTACTTTCAAATTGATATTTTTTAAAGCATAAGTTTCATATATATCTTTCCCATAAATTTTATTAACGCCTCTAATGTCTATAATACTCATAATTATTTACCCCTTAAAAGATCTTTAACTTCTAAATTTTTCATTTCATATATCGGTAGTAATGAAGTTATTACCGATGATATAACTATTACTAAAATACTATTTAATGCTGTCTTTACTGTGATAGCTTCTATTCCATATCTGCTTATTATAAATGCCCAAGATATTATAATCGCGATACTTATAAGTATCCCTATTTCAAACATAAGCTCTAAGCATAAATCTTTAAGACTAGCACCTTGCGATATCTTTATTCCAAACTCTTTCCTACGTTTTTTGACATCCCCAACCATAGTAATTGTTATCCCTAGTAAACTTAGTAATACCGTAACTCCACCAAGCATTTTAGCATTATTTATATTTTTATCTAATCCTAACTCTATCCCCGCTTTATCAATTTTTATTAGTTCAACTGATAATGAAGCTGAAATTTTATTTTCTTTTAGATATTCATTTATAATTTTCTCTATTTCTTTTTGTATATTTGCGTCCGATGCACCAACCTTAGCTTCAATATATACGCCTGTCCCTCCAAGCCCTTCTCCTGCATTATAACTCATATAGCCTTTAACAGAAGGCATTACAGAAATTGCATTTGAATAGAACACTGTTGAAGAAATACTGCTTATAGATTCTGTTGGGATAGGAATTGGGTTTTTTTCTAAAATCCCAACAACCTCAAATTTAACATTTTCCATTTTTAAAGCTTTTTCTATATCCTTCAAATTCTTTCTATCAACCCAAGCTACATTACTTCTTTCAAGCACTTGACCTATATCAATCTTTTCTATATATTCATTTCCTAAAAGTATAGGTATATTTTCTTTTTTATAATCTTTATCAAAATCGCTCTCTTTTAAAGTTCTTCCTTTAACAACTTTAAAATCATATTTTTCATAAAAATTCCTATCTATTATTACATCAGATACATCTATACCTAACGGATTTATTGATTCGTACTTCATACCTATCTCTTCGTCCCAATAATTCTCTCTATAAACAAGAGATGGGTGGGCTGTATATATTTTATTTATATATCTTGAATTCTCTGTATCCTTAAGTATTTTGCTATACATATTTTCAAGTTCACCATAATAATTATAAATATCAGGTCCACCTTTAACTCCCAATATATAAGAATTATAACTAGGTACAACTTGTTCAAAAGTTGCTTTTTTATCCTTTGCTATATTAACTAATCCATAAATTTCATTTAAGATAGTTATACCGTATGCAAACTGAACTACCATAAGAAATATAATAAACTTTTTAGATTTAATTGACTTTAAAGCATTATACATTCCCTATACCTCCTTTAAAAGTTCTACTAAGTCTATCTTAGTTAACTTAGAATAAACTGGCAGTATATTTATAATGATAAAAGCGATACAAATCAAGAATGAATACATTATAGTATTACTAGTAAATCTAATGTCTATATCCCCTATAGTACCTCCAGTAATTTTTATAATGATAAATTGAATCACTATAGATATAAGGAAAGAAATCATAGTCGTTTTAAATAAATATTTAAAGTATAACTTAAAAATAGCTTCATCTGTAGCACCACATACCTTTCTTATAACTAAATCTTTTTTTCTGTTTTCAATTAAAAGATATGATGTTCCTATTAAGTTTAAAGTGACTATAACAATAACTGCAAAAACTAAATTTTTAAATAATCTTGTTTCCTCTCCGTTTACATCAGATACTGCACCATCAACTTCCATAATAGTTCCTTTGTATTTATTATTTATAAGCTTTTCTAAGCCTTTAACTCCATTTTCTATCTCTTTTTCATTACCATGAATCGTAACTAAATACCCTCTATTATTAAGTTTTAAATCTTCCTCTTTTGAATTTTTATAAAATAGTTTCTCAGGAATTATAATTTCACCATTAGGTACATAAGTCTTCCCTCTTTTTAAGATTTTTTGATTTGAAATACTAACTTCATCTTTATCTGCTAAATTAACAGCATATATTCCCTCTGATTTATCACTATTTTTAAATTCTTCCTTTGTAAAAAATTCTCCATAGCTCATATCTTCACTCATATCATTTCCGTCAAATTGAACTATAGTTTTTAATATATGATTTTTCTCAAAATCATAATAAGCTAAACAAGTAGTTAAACTATTTTTATTTAACTCATCTAGGATTTCTTTAATTTGGATATCCTTTTCCCCTTCAAATTGTATTACTTTATTCTTGCTTGGCTCACTCTTTAAAAAGTTTTTATTAATATTAGAAATCGAAGAACTAGCAAGCATGAACAAAACTAACCCTATAGTAATTGAAATACCATAGAAAATACTATATGTGTCTAATTTCCCCCTCTTCATATTTCCCCCTTATTTTGTTTTATTTTACAAAATAAGTATATAATTGTTAAATATTTATTTCAATGAAATTTCAACATATTATAAAATCCACGTATTTCACGCTCACTTTTTGCCAGATTAATACAATTTGATATTATCTATTAAAAATCCTATAACGAGAAAAACCTTACAGCCAAAAGACTGTAAGGTTTTATATTGTACGCTTTTTATAGTTTTATTCCGTTTTCTCTTGCGTAATAGAACAGATATTGTTGCGCAAAACCTGCTAAATTTTTAAATCTATCTCTTGCAAAGATTCTTATCTTATTTAAAGAACCCTCTTCTGCATCGTAAAAATGCATCATAGCTCTTTTAACCCAAACATCTACTGGGAAGCCTGAATACTTACCCATAGAAAACAACATTATGCAATCTGCTACCTTAGCACCTACTCCTTTAAATTCTTGAAGTGCTTTGTGGCAATCATCATCACTTAATCCTTCTATTCTGCAAAGGTTATAAATTCCGTCTTCTATATCTAGATCTGAATTTATATTTTTTACAGTATCAACTATATATTTACTTCTAAATGATGCACCTGTTTCTCTTATATCATCTTCTGTAGCATCTTTAAGCTCCCCTGGAGTTGGGAAAGTGTAGTAAGTTTCACCATTATACTCTATCTTTTCTCCAAATCTTTCACTTATTTTAGAAATAGTTTTTTTGATAGAAGGAATACTATTTCTAGCTGAGATTATAAAGCTTATTAAAAGTTCAAAAGGCTCTTGGTTTAAAAGTCTTATACCGTATCCGTACTCAACGCTAAGCTTTAAAGTTTCATCTTTTGATAACTCTTCTTTTATCTTTCCGTAATCTCTCTCTAAATCAAAATATTTAAACCAAATATTTTTAAAATCTTCTTTGTTTGAATTTAATATAGTTACGTTATCTCCTTCTTGAATAACTTCTATAACTTTACCAAAAGCTATAATTATGTAATCCATCTCTTTGATTTTTTCCCATCTAAAGCATTGACCACACTCTAGTATTTGCTTTATATTGAAGTTTTTAACCCCTTCTAATATAACTTTGTTTTCTTCATACTTTACATCTTTTAAATCCAAATTACTCACCTTTTTCTCTTATAATTATTTCATCTAAAATGATTGCTGCTGTATCTAACATATAACCGCAGCCCTTTACTTCATCTTTGTACTCTTTTTTTAATTCATCACAATTATGAGTTCTTAATTTATCTTGGAATTTATTCATAAATTCTATAGTTAACTCCCTAACTTTTGGTGTAGCATGAGCTCTATCTTTAGTAAATATTATCCCTATAACAGAAATAGCCCCAGTCGCTGCCCCGCAGATACTCTCTATTCCCATTCCTCCACCAAAGGAAGCCATAGCTTTCATAGCATCTTCTGATACGTTTAATCCGTATTCATCACTTGCTGCAAATAGCATTCTCTCTGAACAATTAAAATCATATTTTTCTTTATCTGAATATTTTCTTACTTTATCTATTAACATTTTACACACTCCATAATAATTATTGATTAATTATATTTCTTTATTATAACATAATTATATTAAAATCTAATGTCCTTTTATTAAATATAATAAAAGAGGTGCCTTATTACAATACTGTAATTTTAGCATCCTCTTTTTATTTTACTCTTTATTTAAGTATTCATGTATAGCTTTTGCTGCTTTTTTAGAAGCTCCCATAGCAAGTATTACAGTTGCAGCTCCAGTTACTGCATCTCCTGCTGCAAAAACTCCTTCTCTAGATGTTATTCCGTCTTCATTTGCAACTATACATCCTCTCTTATTTATTTCTAAGCCTTCTGTAGTTGAAGAAATAAGAGGGTTTGGTGAAGTTCCAAGAGACATTATTACAGTATCAAAATCTATTATAAATTCTGATCCTTCTATTTCTTTAGGTCTTCTTCTTCCTGATTCGTCAGCTTCACCGAGTTCCATTTTAACGCATTTCATTCCAGAAACCCAGCCTTCTTCATCACTTAAAATCTCTATGGGGTTTGTTAAAACGTCAAAGATTATACCTTCCTCTTTAGCATGATGAATCTCTTCTATTCTAGCTGGAAGCTCATCTAAGCCTCTTCTATAAACTATATGCGTTTCAGCACCAAGCCTAAGTGCAGTTCTAGCTGCATCCATAGCAACATTTCCCCCACCTACAACACAAACCTTTTTTCCAAGCTTTATAGGAGTTTCGTATCCTTCTTTAAAAGCTTTCATTAAATTATTTCTAGTTAAAAACTCATTTGCAGAAAATACTCCGTTAGAGTTTTCACCTTTTATCCCCATAAACTTTGGAAGTCCAGCTCCAGAACCTACAAACACAGCTTCAAAACCTTCCTCTTCGAAAAGCTCATCTATAGTAATAGTCCTGCCTATAATTACATTAGTCTCAATCTTTACTCCAAGCTTTTTAACATTTTCTATTTCACTTTTAACTACAGTATCTTTTGGAAGTCTAAACTCTGGGATACCATAAACTAAAACTCCACCAGGCTCGTGAAGAGCTTCAAATATAGTAACGTCATACCCTAGTTTTGCTAAATCACCAGCACAAGTAAGCCCAGCTGGTCCACTTCCTATAACTGCTACCTTTTTATTTAGTTTAGTCTCTATTTCCGATAAATCTATTTCATTTTCTCTAGACCAATCAGCTACAAACCTTTCAAGCTTACCTATAGATACTGGCTCACCTTTTATTCCAAGGACACAAGCACCCTCGCATTGGCTTTCTTGAGGACAAACTCTCCCACACACAGCTGGAAGAGATGATGATTTTGCTATAGATTTTATAGCTCCTTCAAAATTCTCTTCTTTAATTCCTTTTATAAATTCAGGTATATCTATATTTACAGGGCAATTTCCTACGCACTTTGGATTTTTACACCCTAAACACCTGTTAGCTTCTTTAACTGCATCTTCTTCTCTATATCCTAAACAAACCTCGTTAAAGTTTCTATTACGAACCTTAGCTTCTTGTTCTAATACAGGAATTCTTTTCATTCTATCTAAATTAGCCATTACTCTTCACCCCCGCAATTTCCACAGCCACCGTGGTGAGTGTTACCTTCTATTTCTTTTAAGGCTTTTCTTCCCTCTTCTGTTTTATACATAGTTTGCCTTCTCATAGCCTCATCATAGTCTACTAAATGTCCATCAAACTCAGGTCCATCAACACAAGCAAACTTAACTTCTCCTCCTACAGTAACTCTACAAGCACCGCACATACCAGTCCCATCTACCATTATAGGATTTAAGCTAACTGTAGTTTTTATATTAAGTTTTTTAGTTAAACTAGCCATAAATTTCATCATTATCATAGGTCCTATAATTATAGCGTGAGTGTATTTTTTTCCTCTATTATTAACTAAATCTTCTAAAAGATCAGTAACTCTTCCTTTAAATCCGTAAGACCCGTCATCAGTAGCTATATATAAATTTTTAGCTACTTTTCTCATTTCTTCTTCAAGTATAATTAAATCTTTATTTCTACTTCCTATTATTACATCAACATCTATATTGTTTTCTTTCATCCATTTCACTTGAGGATATACTGGAGCCGCCCCTACTCCTCCACAAACAAATAATATTTTTTCCTTTTTTAATTCTTCTAAGTCTTCATTTACAAATTCACTAGGCATTCCTAAAGGCCCAACAAAGTCTAAAACGCTATCTCCTTCGTTAAACTTAGCTAAATCTTTAGTGCTCTTTCCCATAGTTTGAAATACTACAGTTACAGTTCCTAAGTCTTTATTAAAATCAGCTATAGTTAAAGGAATTCTCTCACCTTTTTCATCATTTTTTATGATAATAAATTGCCCCGGTTTTGCACTTTTACTAACTCTTTTAGCTTCTATATCCAAAGAATATAAATTATCTGCTAAAGTCTTCTTTTTAACTATTTTATACATCAATATAACCCCCTGTAATTCCGAATTTTCATTTCACAATTATATCATTATTTTCCTAAATATTACAATAAGTTTTAAGAATTACATACAATCTATTAAATTTAGCTTACATTGAAAGACTGATTATAAAATAAGATAAATATTGTGATAAAATATATAATGACATTATTTAAGGGGGATTTATCTATGGTTGAAATAATTAAAGACCTAGTTAATATCATGAACTCAATTCATGATAAAACTATACATTACCTATCATCTATGGGATATAATTTTACAGACAAAGAACTTCACTTTATATTTATAGGTGTAATAGGAATTTTTATTTTTGCTTTTGCACAAGTATTATTTAGAGTTTTAGCTAAATATTCAATTACAGCAGTATCATTTATATATACTTTTACTATTTTAATTTTTATAACTGTCTCTATTGAGATACAGCAAAAATTAACTGGTGCTGGTAATATGGAATTTGGGGATGTCTTTTGGGGATTATACGGATTTATCTTTGTTTTTGTTATTTACTTAATAATAAAACTTATAATAAAAGGTATAAAATATCTTTTAAACAAAAATAATAAATCTTCTAAAAAGAATTTTTCTAAAACAGATTTAAATAAAAGAAAAGTTAAATAATATAAATTTAAAAGGGATGTTTCTAACGCGTTAGAAACATCCCTTTATTAAATAAAGTTGTATTATTCAATCTTAACCTTTTTCTCTTGTAAATCTAAAATATTTAAGAAGAATTCTACAACCCGAAGGCTATTTTAATTATGCACAGAATTCTTGAGTTGCATAAATTTTATCCCCTGACTTATAAACTCCAACACCTATACCTGTGAAGTTACCACTTAAAATGTTAGCTCTGTGTCCCGGAGAATTCATCCAGTTGTTCATAAACTCTCTTGCTAAAACTTCTGGACTTCTGTTACTCATATATGCAATATTCTCTCCCCATGCATTTATTTTTACTCCATTTGATTTCATTTTATCATATTCTGTTCGATTTGACAGGTCTTCATGCGAAAAATAATTATTTATTGCCATATCTTTAGATTTTTGTCTTCCATAAGATTGCATAGTAGCGTTATAAGATAAAGCTTTTTTGCCTGCTTTAGCTCTTTCACTATTTACTATATTAATTATTTCACTTTCAACAGCTGACATATAAGAACTTTCATTAGTTACGTTGTTATTAGTATTATTATTAACATTAGAATTATCTTTTTGATTATTAGTAGTATTGTTATTTGAATAGTATCTTTGGACTTTAGGCTTAGCTTCATTATTTGAAGTATTATTACTCTCTTTATTGGAATTGTCTTCTACCTTTTTAGAGTTACCTTCTGAAGCTTTATTACTAGTCTTATTATCCTTTACTTAAACTAGCTTATCCTTATTTTTTTCCTTTTTAGAAATAGAAGTTCCAGTTTTATTTTCTTCTTTATTATTAGACTCATTTACTTTTTCTTCTTTTTCTCTAGCATTATCATCTTTTGACTTATTGTTGTCACTTGAATTTTTTATACTATTGTTATCTTCAACGATTTTAGTGTTATTTTCTCCATTTTTGCTTTGGTTATCAATAGTGTTCGTACACCCCACCGTGATTAAAGTAACTGCACCTAATAATACTGATAGTATTGCTTTTCTCTTCATACTTCCTCCTTTGTGAAAATAAGTAATAGAGTTATAACCTATTTGTTAAGTATTTAACTCTATCTTTATTTTACAAGGACAACCCTTATCACCACAATACGCTAACCCCTATGTTTTACTTACATTTCTTTTATATTTATCCGATATTACCATATTACATATAATTTTTATTCCTTATTTTATAATGCTTTCACATATATTCTATTTATTCCTTTACAGTTTATTTATATTTTTTAAATTTTCCACCTTGCTCTATAGTAATGTTCACTTCCTCTACAACATTGTTTTGCTTCTTTGTTGGTATTTTAATAAAATTGACTGAATAAAGGCATTTTTTTATGTCCATAATCAAAATAACTAAAAAAATCAAAATTTTTCGAGGTGAGATTATGGTACATACATCTACTTGTCCCCATTGTGATTCAAAACACTTTATTAAATACGGTAAATATAGATGCGTCCAAAGGTATCAATGTAAAGATTGTCTTAAAACTTTTAATGAAGGGACTGGACTTGTCTGGCATAACACTAGAAAGAGTGTAGAACTTTGGGATAAATATACTCGTCTTATGATATCTGGTGCTACAATAAGAGATTGTGCAGAAAGGCTAAATATCTGTACAGAAACTTCTTTTAGGTGGAGACACAAGATACTAAAGCATATTGGAACTTATACTGATTCAAGAAGAACACATATAGTTACAGCTATGAGACATACTAAGTTCTTAGAAAACTTTAAAGGGCAAAAGGCGCCCCCCGTTTGCACTATTTCTAGAAGAAAAAATATCTTTGTAGCTACTACTATTAATAAAAATAATTACTCTCTAGCTAAGATATCCTTTGATTCTATGAGCCCTACACAGGAATCTATAGAAGGTTTATTAAATGCATTCACTCCTGTATTTAATACTTATTTCTTGCCAGGAAAAGATAGGTTTTCTTATCTTGTATCGAAGAAGTTAAACTATGCTCTTCATAAAAAGAAAGAATTAGAAATTTCTAAAGATGAAGGGGAAATTTTACTTAATAATTGTTCTGATTTTATATTGAATTTAAGAAGATGGCTTAGAAAATTTAGAAGTGTTGCTACAAAGTATCTTCAAGTTTATTTAAATTGGTTCGTTTATATTTATGAAGGATCTTATGAAAAACATACTATTTTATCTAATTTAATAAGTTCTATTTTTTGTGTAAAAGTAATTTAATTTCTTTGAATTTTAGCCTTAATATCGGTATATTTTTATAGCTTGTCCTTTTATAATTTACTTGTCTACTTTTATCTTTTTTAGATAACTTGTCTTAATAATTTACACTTGTCCAAAATATCGAAAATTTATATGAATATAGCGAAAATCCCTTGTACCAATAATATCTCGTAACAATGGTGTAGTTTTTTTCATTTTTTATTATTTGTTATTGATTAGTTCCTTCTACCCACTTATTACCAAATTGTGAGGTACTACGCTTAAAATATAACTTTATTCTTATAATTTCCTTTATAGCAAAAAAAAGATAGGCATCCCTTAAGATACCTACCTATATATATATTAATGAAATTAAACACGTATTTATTATCTGCTGTAGTCGTAGAAACCTTTTCCTGACTTTCTTCCAAGCCATCCAGCTCTTACGTATTTTCTTAATAAGCTTGATGCTCTGTATTTGCTATCACCAGTTTCGCTATATAATACGTCCATGATTGCAAGACATACATCTAATCCTATAAGATCTCCTAATGCTAAAGGTCCCATTGGGTGGTTAGCACCATATTTCATAGCTGCATCTATATCTTCAACTGAAGCGATTCCTTCTTGAAGTATGAATGTAGCTTCGTTTATCATTGGGATTAAGATTCTGTTTACAACGAATCCTGGAGCTTCTGCAACTTCTACAGGCTCTTTTCCTATAGCTACTGATAAATCTTTAACTGCATCAAAAGTTTCTTGGCTTGTAGCTATTCCTCTTATTATTTCAACTAACTTCATTACTGGAGCTGGGTTAAAGAAGTGCATTCCTATAACTTTATCAACTCTGTTTGTAGCTGAAGCAACTTCAGTTATTGATAATGATTAAGTATTTGAAGCTAAGATAGTTTCTGGTTTACAGATTCTATCTAATTCTGCGAATATTTCTTTTTTGATTTTCATATTCTCTACAGCTGCTTCTACTACTAAGTCACAATCAGCTGCTAAATTCATATCAGTAGTTCCTGAAATTCTGCTTAATATTTCTTCTCTAGTTTCTTCAGTCATTTTCCCTTTTGAAACTAATCTTGAAAGACCTTTATCTATTCCTGCGATTCCTTTTTCAACGAACTCTTGTTTAATATCTCTTACTATTACTTCATACCCTTTTTGTGCGAAAGCTTGAACGATTCCAGCTCCCATAGTTCCTGCACCTAATACAAATATCTTTTTCATAATTTTACCCTCCTAAACTTCTAGTCGAAGATTATATATTTTCCGATATCTATTTACATTTATGCATTTTACTAGAATCTCTAGTAAAATGCATTTAATTTAAAATTTCTAAATTAGTTTTTTGCTGCTTTGAATTGAGCGATCATTTCTGGTAATACTTTATTAACATCACCAACGATAGCGTAGTCAGCTAATTTCATGATTGGAGCTGTTTCATCTTTATTTATAGCAATGATCATATCTGATTCTTGCATACCAGCTGTATGTTGGATAGCTCCTGAAATACCACATGCAATGTAGATGTTAGGTCTAACTGTTTTTCCTGTTTGACCTACTTGGTAATCTCTTTCAACCCATCCTTTATCTATAGCTCCTCTTGATGCTGCAACTGCTCCACCAAGTACGTCTGCAAGTTCTTGTAGTTTATCAAAGTTTTCTTTGCTTCCTACTCCTCTACCACCTGCAACTAAGAAGTTTGCTTCACTTATATCAACAACATCTTTAGTTTCTTTAACTATTTCAACTACTTTTGTTCTGATATCTGAATCTGCTAATTTAACTTCAACATTTTCAATTTCTAAGTTAGGTTTTCTCTCATCGATTTTTGAGAAAACTCCAGGTCTTACAGTAGCCATTTGTGGTCTGTGATCTGGGCATGCGATTGTAGCCATTAAGTTTCCACCGAATGCTGGTCTTGTAGCTAATAAATCTCCATTTTCAACTTCTACAGCTAATTGAGTACAGTCAGCTGTTAATCCTGTTTCTAATCTAGCTGCAACTCTTGGACCTAAGTCTCTTCCTATGAAAGTTGCTCCTACGAATAATATTCCAGGTTTTCTTTCTTTAGCTAAGTCACAGATAACTTTTGTATATCCATCTGTAGTATAGTGCTCTAAATCTTTGTGATCACAAACGATAACTTTATCTGCACCGTGGTTTCCTAAAGTTTCAGCTAAATCTGATATGTTATGTCCTAATAATAAAGCTGTAAGCTCTACTCCTAATTCGTCTGCTATTCTTCTACCTTCGCCTAATAATTCTAATGATACTTTTTGTAATTCGCCTTCTCTTTGTTCAGCGAATACCCAAACACCTTTGAAATCTGCTATATTCATTTTCAATTACCTCCCAAACTTTCCTTAGATGTAGTGCTTTTCTTTTAATTTTCCGATTACGTATGCAACAGAGTCTTTTGGACCTTCTTTAACTAATTCTCCAGCTCCCTTAGCTTCTTTAGTCATTGACTTTTTAACTTTAGTTGGTGAACCTTTTAGTCCTAATTCTGCTTTATCTACATCTATATCGTCTGCTGACCATATAGTTATTTCTTTATCTACTGTATCAAAGATTAATCCACAGTTCATATATCTTGGGTGATTTAACTCTTCGATCGCTGTTAAAAGACATGGAGTTTGAACTTCTATCATTTCGTGTCCGTCTTCTAATGCTCTATTTACTAATAATCCGTTTTCTTTAACTTCTACACCTTGAACGTAAGTTACTTGAGGTATATTTAAGTGTTCTGCTATTTCTGGTCCAACTTGTGCTGTATCTCCATCGATAGCTTGTCTTCCAGCGAAAACTATATCATACTCTAATTTTTTGATTGCTCCTGCTAAAGCTTTTGATGTAGCTAAAGTATCAGCTCCTGCAAATGCTCTATCAGTTATAAGGATTGCATCGTCAGCTCCCATACATAAAGCTTCTCTTAATGCGTTTTGTGCTTGTGGAGGTCCCATACTTATTACTGTAATTTTTGCCCCACTCTTGTCTTTTATTTGAAGTGCTGCTTCTAAAGCATGCTTATCTTCTGGGTTAATTATTGATGGAACTCCATCTCTTATAAGTGTTCCTGTTTTAGGATCTATTTTAACTGCTGTAGTATCTGGAACTTGTTTTAAACAAACTAATATATTCATTTTTTATTGACCTCCCTATCTTAACTTACTTCCTGCTATAACCATTTTTTGAACTTCTGAAGTTCCTTCGTAAATTTCTGTGATTTTAGCATCTCTCATCATTCTTTCAACTGGGTATTCTTTAGTGTAACCATATCCACCGAAGATTTGAACTGCTTTAGTAGTTACATCCATAGCAACTTCTGCTGCGTATAATTTAGCTCTTGCAGCTTCTACTGAGTATGGAAGACCTGCTTCTTTTAAAGTAGCAGCTTTGTAAACTAAGTATCTTGCAGCTTCTACTTTTGTATCCATTTCAGCTATCATCCATTGTAATCCTTGGAATGCTGAAAGTGGTCTACCGAATTGTTTTCTTTCTTTCATGTAGTTAACAGCTTCTTCTAAAGCTCCTTCTGCGATACCTAAAGCTTGAGCTGCTATACCAATTCTTCCTCCGTCAAGAGTTTTCATTGCTATACCAAATCCTCTACCTTCTTGTCCAAGTAGGTTTTCTTTTGGTACGATACAGTTTTCCATTATTAACTCTGTAGTTGATGATGCTCTGATTCCAAGCTTATCTTCTACTTTACCTATTGAGAACCCTGGGAATGCTTTTTCAACTATGAAAGCTGAAATTCCTTTTGTTCCTTTAGATTTATCTGTCATAGCAAATATTATGAAAGTTTCAGCAACTCCACCATTTGTTATGAATATTTTTGATCCGTTAAGGATGTAGTTATCTCCATCTAAAACTGCTGTAGTTTGTTGTCCTGCAGCATCAGTACCAGCTCCTGGTTCAGTTAGTCCGAAAGCACCAACTTTTCTTCCGCTTGCTAAGTCTGGTAAGTATTTAGCTTTTTGATCTGGTTTACCAAATTGGTTTATAACTGCTCCACAAAGTGAAGTGTGAGCTGAAAGAATAACTCCTGTAGTACCACATACTTTTGATAATTCTTCAACTGCTAAGATATATGATAAAGTGTCTCCACCTGCTCCTTCGTACTCTTTAGGGAATGGGATACCCATCATTCCTAATTCAGCCATTTTCTTAACATTTTCCATTGGGAATCTTTCAGTTTCATCAATCTCTGCTGCTATTGGCTTAACTTCGTTGTTAGCAAATTCTCTAACCATTTGTCTTACTAATTCTTGTTCTCTAGTTAATTGGAAATTCATTTAAATTACCCTCCTGTTCAATACACCCTAAATTTTATATATTAACTATTTGTTTTGGAAATTCTTTTCTCTTCTTTCCATGAATGCTGTCATACCTTCAACTTGGTCTTCTGTCGCGAAACATTTTCCGAAGTCTTCAGCTTCTATCATTATAGCTCTATCCATATCAACTTGCATTCCTCTTCCAATTGCATCTTTACATAATCTAACTGCTATCGGAGCGTTTGCCATGATTTTTGAAGCCATTTTTCTAGCTTCTGCCATTAATTCTTCTAAAGCTACTACTTTATTAACTAATCCTATTCTTAAAGCTTCATCAGCTTTAATCATATCGCAAGTGTAGATAAGCTCCTTAGCTTTACCTTCTCCAACGATTCTAGCTAATCTTTGAGTTCCCCCAAATCCTGGTGTTATTCCAAGTCCTGCTTCTGGTTGTGCAAATCTAGCTTTTTCTGAAGCTATTCTTATATCACATGCCATTGCAAGCTCGCATCCTCCACCTAAAGCGAATCCTGAGATTGCTGCTATAACTGGCTTGTCTAAAGTTTCAAGTCTTCTGAATACTTTATTTCCTAAAGCACCAAATTCTTCTCCACCTTTTTCATCTAAATCTTTCATTTCTGAAATATCAGCTCCAGCTACAAAAGATTTTTCTCCAGCACCTGTAAGAATTACTGCATAGATGTTATTATCTTTTTCAAGATCTTCAACTACCATGTTTAACTCTTTAAGAGTTTCTGAGTTTAAAGCATTTAATGCCTTTGGTCTATTGATAGTTACAATAGCTAAGTTTCCTTCTTTTTCAAGAAGTACGTTGTTTAATTCCATCACTGAATCCTCCTAAAACACAATCAAAAGGTTATTAGAGTAAAATTAACCCTTTTATATTATAAATTTTCATTTTATACCTAAACTTGTAATCTATTATAAAATTTCTCTCTTTGTTATTTGTTTCACAAATAACGGCAAAAAAATAATTGAAGTCTCTCAACTTCAATTATTATTATATAACTTTGTTAAAAATTTTGCAATATTTTTTAGTAACTTTGTGTAAAATTTTTAACAATCTTATTTTATTCTAATTTTTATTTGTTTGATTCTTTATCGTGTAAAAGATAAATTAAAGTTAATAAACTTTCACTTAAGTGAACATTCTCAACTATTACGTCATCTGGCACTACTAAATCTACAGGTGCGAAGTTCCATATTGCTTTAACTCCACCATTTACTAGTGAATCACATACCTTTTGAGCGTTGATTCTAGGAACACAAATAACACCAACATCTGTATTCTTGCCTTCTAAGTATGTATTTAAATTATCAATCTCTCTGATCTCTACATCTCTTATTCTTAACCCTACTAATTTTGGATTTGCATCAAAAATTGCTGTAAAGTTCATTTTCATTTGACCAAATCTAGTATAGTTTGCAATCGCTTGCCCTATATTACCAGCACCAACTATAACTGCATCATAGTCTCTATCTAGCCCTAAAATCTTACTTATCTCATTACTTAATGCTCTAACGTTATAACCATAACCTTGTTGCCCGAAGTCACCAAAACAATTTAAATCCTGTCTTATTTGAGAAGCTGTAAAGCCTATCTTCTCCCCTAATTCTTTTGAAGAAATTCTATCTACATCATTATTTAATAATTCATTTAAATATCTATGATACTTAGGCAATCTTTTAATTACAGCCATTGAAATATTCTTTTTCTTTTCCATACTGCTCTCCTTTAATTGCTTTTATTTGTCTTTTAAGTTATATTACTACCAAATTCCCTTAAAACTGGGTGAATTTTTTAACTATCTATTTTATATTACCATAAATCAATAAAAATAATCTATTTTTTTTAAGTTTTCTAATTATATTTTTCATTTATATAGTATATTGATATATTTTATATACTGTAGTTTTAAATCTATTTTTTTCTGTTATAATTATTTTCAAACTACATAATTTATGGAGGACATATAATGGAAGTAATACAATTTATTCAAAGCTATGCAAACCCTTCCTTAGATACCTTCTTTAAAATCATAACAAATCTAGGAGGTCAAACTCTCGGTGTGATTTTAGGTATAATCTTCTTTTTATTTTTAAATAAAAAGATTGGGTTTAAATTTATATATGCTATGCTTTTTTCTTTTTGTTTAAATAACATATTAAAAGGAATTTTTAACGAATCTCGTCCTATAGGAACCCCTGGAATTAAAAGTAGCGAAATTAATACTGCTACTGGAAGCTCCTTTCCTTCCGGCCACTCACAAGGTAATGCTACCGCCTTTACCTTTTTAATAACTCAATTTAAAAGGAGGTGGATTTTAGCCCTTGGTATAGTGATGATGGTGCTCGTTCCACTATCAAGACTTTATTTAGGTGTGCATTGGCCTATAGATGTTATTTTTGGAACTATCTTTGGAATAGTATCTGTGTTTGTTTCAAATAGAATTTTTGATTTATCCTACGATAAGCCTAAAAAACTATTTTTAATAACTTTAGTTATTTTCTTAATTTTAGGAGTAATTTTTAAAAGTTCTGACCTTACTAAAGCTATAGGGTCTTTTTTAGGTCTTAATCTATCTTTATTAATCGACCAAAAAAGTATTAACTTTAACCCTAAGGCTGATGTAAAACAAAATATTTTAAAACTTTTAATCTTAGCTATAGGATTAATTCTTATATACTCTATTTTTAACCTTTTTAATAAGACTTTAATCATAGAATTTTTAAAATATTTTTCTTTATGCTTTTATGGCCTTACTATTTCGCCATATATATTTATGAAATTTAAAATACATTCTTAATATAAATTCAGAAAAACTAGGCAACGCCTAGTTTTTCTTTTCTTAAAATTTATTATTTAAGGGCTCTCATCGAATTTAAAACTGCGATTAATGTTACTCCAACATCTGCAAAAACAGCTTCCCACATATTTGCATCTCCAAGTGTTGCTAAAACTAATACTATTAATTTTACTCCTAGAGAGAAATATATATTTTGCCATAAGATTTTGCTTGTTTTTCTTGCTATTTTAATTGATTCTGGTAATGCTGTAGGTTCATCCTTCATTAAAACTACGTCTGCGGCTTCTATAGCTGCATCTGAACCTATTCCTCCCATAGCTACTCCAACATCCGCTCTAGCTAAAACTGGGGCATCATTTATACCATCTCCAACAAAGGCAACTTTGCCTTTATTTTCTCCTTCTAGTAATTCTTCAATCTTTGTAACTTTATCTTGAGGTAATAATTCTGCATACACGTTATCAATGCCTAGTTCTTTTGAAACTTTTTCTGCTGCATTTTTGTTATCACCTGTAAGCATTACTACATTTTTAATTCCTAAAGCCTTAAGTTCTTCTATAGCTTCTTTTGAATTTTCTTTTATTTGATCTGAAATTACGATACTTCCTATATATCTTGAATCTAAAGCAACGTGTATTATAGTTCCTATCTCTAAAATTTCAGGAGTTTTAACGTTTTTAAGTGCCATAAGCTTGCTATTACCAACTAAAACTTCTTTTGAATCTATATAGTAAACTATCCCTTTACCACTTACTTCTTCATGTTTATCTATTTTAACTTTTCCTATTTCTTCTTTTTTAGATAATTTAAATTCTTCAAGTATTGAAGTAGCTATAGGGTGAGTTGAGTATTGCTCTCCTAAAGCTGCATATCTTAATACTTCGCTTTTACTAGAATCATCTGATATTATCTTTGTTACTTTAAAAGTACCTTTAGTTAAAGTACCTGTTTTATCAAATACTACTGTATCTACGTCTTTTAAAGCTTCTAGATAGTTTCCACCTTTAATTAATATTCCTTTTTTAGAAGCTCCTCCTATCCCTGCAAAAAGTCCTAAAGGAACTGATACTACTAAAGCACAAGGACAAGAAACTACTAAGAATATTAACGCTCTATATATCCACTCATCAAAAGTAGTGTTTGGAATTACAAGTGGTGGGATTATTGCAAGTGCTAAAGCTGAAAATACTACTATTGGTGTATAGTATTTTGCAAATTTAGTTATGAATTTTTCAGTTTCTGCCTTTTTAGAACTAGCATTTTGAACTAACTCTAGTATTCTTGCAACAGTTGAATCTTCAAACTCTTTTAAAACCTTAACCTTTATAACGCCACCTAAGTTTATAGAACCTGCTAAAAGTTCATCTTTAGGCTTTTTAGATACTGGAAGTGATTCACCTGTTAAAGCAGAAGAATCAACGCTTGTACTTCCTTCGATTATCTCACCATCTAAAGGAACTCTTTCCCCTGATTTTATTAGGATTATATCATTAACTTTTACGTCTTCTGGATTTACTTCTTTAATTTCACCTTTGCTTGTAATTAGGTTTGCATATTCTGCTTTTATATCCATAAGGGCTGATATTGATTTTCTTGACCTATTAACAGCGTAGCTTTGAAATAATTCTCCTATTTCGTAGAAAATCATAACTGCAACACCTTCAGGGTACTCCCCTACAGCAAATGCACCTATAGTTGCAACTGACATTAAGAAGTTTTCATCAAACACTTTTCCTTTTCTGATATTATTAAAAGCAGTTAGTAATACTCCTTTTCCTACTAAAACATAAGATATTAAAAATAACCAAACGTTTTTATCTAAAGCCATAGCTAAAATAAAGAATATTGTACCTGCGAATAATCCATAGTTTTCTTTTATAACTTGGATTATTTTATTTTCTTTTTCTGTAGGTTATAAAGTATTAGTTTTAGATACGCTACCTTTATACTTATTAACTTTTACTTCTGGTTCTAAATCATTTACTATAGTTTTTGCTGATTTTATAATATTATCTTCTGAAGCTTTATCTTTATCATAATTAATTATAAGAAGCTTCATAGGAAAATTTAAACTTGCGCTTTCTACGTTATTTAAGTTATTTACCTTTTCTTCAATCTTACTCGCACAGTGAGCGCAGTCTAATCCTTCTAAAGTTAATTTAATTTTAGATTTTGGTTCGTTATTTACTTTTTTGTTTGATGCTATTTTATATTTCATTACTTTAACTTGAGGCTCAAGTTCGTTTACTACCTTAGTTACTTTATCTATAAGTTCTTTTTCTGTAATCTTTTCTTCATCATAAGATATAATTAATAGCTTAAATGAAAAGTTTATACTAGCTTCTTTTACTTCATCGAAGTTATTAACTATATTTTCAATTTTACCTGCACAGTTTGCACAATCTAAACCTTCTAATAATAGTTTAAGTTTAGCATCCATATTCTTGTCCCCCTTTATTCACTTACGTGGTCTAATCCTTGATTAAATATTTTCATGATATGCTCGTCATCAAGTGAGTAATATACTACTTTTCCAGCTCTTCTAAATTTAACTAACCTGTTAGCTTTTAACGTTCTTAACTGATGTGATATAGCTGATTGAGTCATATTTAAAAGTACTGCTAAATCACAAACGCACATCTCAGCTTCGTAAAGTGCGCAAATAATTTTAATTCTAGTTGTATCTCCAAAAACTTTAAAAAGTTCTGCTAAATCGTATAATGTTTCTTCTTTTGGAAGTTTATCTTTAACTTCATTCACTACTTCTTCGTGAATGACATTACAGTTACATCTATCTGCTTCTTTCATAAAATCCCTCTTTTCATATGAATGATTGTTCATATGTTCATTGTATGATTGTTTAGTAATTTTGTCAACTTTAAATCTGAATAATTTATAATTATTTTACGAATGATAATATTGAAATTATGTTTACTAAACATATTATTAATTATTTATATTAAATATTCTTTTGGAGGTCTTTTTAATGGAAAAAAATCTTAAAATAACTAAGCTTGTTAAACAAGGGGGAAGAATCGTAGGTTATGAATTATCAAACGGTCACCAAATCGATAAGACCGCTGCTGTTGATATGACTAAGTCTGGCGAAATCACTAACGTAACACTTATAAATAACTTTGATGGAAGCGTAGGCCTTGCACCTTACGATAAAAACTTAAAAGACTTGCCTGTTGTTGTTATACATTCATAATAGATAGCTTTTTAGCACTCTGCTCTATATAATTTAATTTCTTATTTTATAAAAAAAGATGTTGAACTTTAAAAGTTCAACATCTTTTTAAATAGCTTCTGCTATTTTTACACTGTTTTCAATTATATTATCTAATATAACGTTTATTATTGTGTTACTTACGTAATATGCAAAGTTTAAATCACTTTCTGTTCCAGGATCTTTTGAATAAAGTTCTAAAGTCGTATCTATAAAATCTCTAATTCTATTTATCTCGATTCCTTTATGCGTTAAACAAGAAAGGTTTTTAAGTTCGTAGCTTTTAGCTATTTTAGATAATTCTCTTTCATACGTCACGTGCTTTTTAATAGCGTTTTTAAATTCCCATCTCTCATAATGAGCTAAGCAGTAATAATCACATATAAAATGAGTTGCTACTCCTAGTGCTGCACTAAATTTCCCAATTCCTATATCATTTCTAATCTCGTCTATTGAAAGTTCTGATAAAGTTTCTATTATTTCAATAATCATATCTATACTTTCATTAAAATAATGCTTTTTTAACTTGTATTTTGATATATAATCTGGCTTTATATTGCCCCATATATAAGATCTCTTGCTTACAAACATTTGCTTATCAATATCAAAATTGTTATAGATGTTTGTAGCGATAAGCTTATGTGTGCCTGCCATCATCTTAACATCACTTCCTTATAATATTTAAGTGAATTTATAATAATTCTACTATAAACTTAATTTTTAAAGTAGTTTGTTTTCTTGGCTAATTTAAATTTTTTGCCTATATCTTTAAATTTATTCCAATAAATTAATTATAGTCTTATATTTGAATTTTTCAAATTATTTTTATTAAATTAACCAAATTAATAAATAAATTTTACATATGACTTCAAATTAATAAAATTGGACTATACATATTTAGTATAGCCCAATTTTTATTTAAATAATTTTTAATCCATTTTTGTTATTGCAAGTGCAATAGCACCAAGCACTCCTGACTTTCCGTCAAGCTTTGCTTTAACTATCTTACAGTTATTTAAAATAGTACTTAAGCATCTCTTTTCCATCTCTTCTTTTATACTTTCAGATAGGATATCCCACTCATTTGAAATACCGCCACCTATTACTATCATATCTGGATCAAATATATTTGCATAATTTGAAACAGCTACTCCTAAGTAAGAAAGAGATTCTTTTAAGATTTCTTTTGATAATCTATCACCATTTTTAGCTTCTTTAAAGACTTTTGCTGTTACTTCATCATATTCTCTTAAAGAAGTTTTTACTCTGCTTTTTAGAGCTTCATTTGCTAAATTTGAAATTGCAGTTCCTGAAGATAAAGATTCTACGCAGCCTCTGTTTCCACAGCCACACCTTCTTCCTCTAGTGCTTACAGTTGTATGTCCTACTTCTAAAGCGTTTGAAGTGCTACCTCTATATATTTTACCATTTAATATAGCACCTCCCCCAATTCCAGTACTTACAGTTACGTATACCATATTTTCAGTGTTTATTCCAGCTCCAAACCTGTGCTCTGCTAAAGTAGCTACGTTTGCATCGTTATCTAAATAAACTGAAATTTTAAAAGCATCTTCTAATTCTTTTACTATATTATAATTTTTAAAAGGCAAATTAGCTGGTTCTGCAATAAGACCATTTTTTACATCTAAAGGCCCTGGAGAACCTATCCCTATAGCTACTACTCTTTCTTTATCTATATCTTCTAGTAAGTAGCTTATACTATCTTTAATTTTTCCAACTATCGAATCAGCTCCCTTAAAAGCTTCAGTTTTAACTACTATTTCTTTTAGTATTTCTCCTGACTTATCTGCAAGGGCTGAATATATTTTAGTTCCACCTAAATCTATCCCTATAAATAACTTTTCCATGTTTAATCCCCTTTATTTAGAAAACTGTATATTGCTCTTCTTTATTAAAGATGTGTAATTTATTTAAATCCATTATATATCTTAGGCTACCTTTAGTATTTAAATTCTCTGCTGTTGCAGTTTTAATTATAAGTTGTCTTCCTTCTGCTTTTAAGTAAAGGAAAGTTTCTGCACCTAAGTTTTCTGATACTTCTATTTCTGATTCAAATACTACATCAGCCTTATCTACATCTGCTTTTTTACAGCTTATGTTTTCAGGTCTTATCCCTACTATAACTTCAGCGTTTGCATGATCCTTTTCTCTAAGAATATCTGCCTTATCTTTAGGAACCTCAACTTCTTTATCTAACATTTTTAAGAAAACTTTTCCTTCTTTTTCGTAAGTTGTTCCATAGAAAGTATTCATTTGAGGACTTCCTATAAATCCTGCAACAAACATATTAGCTGGGTTTTCATATATTTCTTTAGGACTTGCAACTTGTTGAATAAGTCCATCTCTCATAACTACTATTCTAGTTCCAAGAGTCATAGCTTCTGTTTGGTCGTGAGTTACATATATAAATGTAGTTTTAAGTTCTTTATAAAGCTTTGCTATCTCTGTTCTCATTTGAACTCTAAGTTTTGCATCTAAGTTTGATAAAGGTTCATCCATTAAGAATACTTTAGGATGTCTAACTATAGCTCTTCCCATAGCAACCCTTTGTCTTTGTCCTCCTGATAATGCTTTAGGTTTTCTATCTAAAAGATGTTCTATATCAAGAATTCTTGCTGCATTTCTTACCTTTTTCTCTATTTCTTCTTTTGGCATTTTTCTAAGTTTTAAACCAAATGCCATATTATCATATACTGTCATATGAGGATATAATGCATAGTTTTGGAATACCATAGCTATATCTCTATCCTTTGGTGCTACATCATTAACTAATCTATCACCTATATATAACTCTCCCCCTGAAATTTCTTCAAGTCCTGCTATCATTCTTAAAGTAGTAGATTTCCCACACCCTGATGGTCCTACAAATACTATAAATTCCTTATCCTCTATTTCTAAGTTAAAATCATTTACTGCTTTAAACCCATTCTCATACATTTTATCGATATTTTTTAATACTAAACCTGCCATTTTTGCTTCCTCCCTTTTATAAACTGTTAAAACACACCGGATTTAACTTTCTGCATATAGATAATAGTTTTTTATCCATAGCTACTCTAAACCCCACAAGCTTTGAGTCTCTATTTATAACTAAAATTTTTTCTTTTAATCTTTTATCATCTTCTATACAAGCATTTACTACCCTTATATTTTTATTATTTGCTTCTTCTAAACTATAAGCATTTACTAGTTTTTCTATATTTAATGTAGTTATAACTTTTCTTTTTTTCTTATTCATTATCTTTGTTATAACTAATTCATTTTCAGTTATCTCGTATTCATACTCTAAAAAAAGATTTCTTGCTATAAGCCCAAGTATTACATATCCCATTAAGAAAGTTACAACTCCAAACGTTCCAACAAAAATTGCTGAAATCATAGCTAGAACTACTAAAGTATTTCTAACACTTTGAAACTTTTTTTGTATATCCCCGTAATCCTTAGTAATAAATTGCTCATAGAAAATATCCATACTCTACCCCTTCTCCCTTTTACCTTAGTTTTAAGATCTATATATAACTTTAAATAAAAGTTTATTTCCAAATTTATATTTTTGTTTATGTATTATCTTTTTATAATGGGATGCTTAACCTTTAAGCTAAGCATCCCTTTAATTTAAAAATTATTTTTGAGTCTTTTTCCACTCATCAAGTTGAGATTGCATCTCTTGTAATACTTTATCTAATCCTTGCTCTTTTAACTTAGCGTTTAATTTACCTAAATAATCATCAACATCTACTGATCCACTGTAAAGTGTAGCTTTAAACTCTTCTAAAACATTGTTTATAGCTGCTATTTCGTTAGTTACTTTTTCAGTATTAAATTTAAATCCTAATGCTGGTGAAACCTTAGCATCATCATTGAATTTTTCAAAAGCTGCCCATTTGTCTTTAGGCTCTTCATGTAAAACATCAGTTATAAATAAGTTACCCATAGCAAAGTATGGAACATCATATTTTTTCTTTTCTGCATCGATTAATTTGATTTGGTTATCAGAAACTTTTTCATAGTGAGTTCCTTCAATACCGTAGTTTAAAAGATTTCTTAATTTTGCATCTGTATTTAAAAGATTTAAGAATTCAACTGCTTTTTCTGGATTTTTAGAGTTCTTTGAAACAGCTATCATTGAACCTGTAGTTGAACCGTTAGTTATCCAAGTATCAGTTATAGTTGATGAAACAACTTTTTTACCTAAAGTCTTTGACCAAAGAGTATCTGCATAAGGTTGTCCATCCCCTTTAGTTACAAATCTTTTAACTGTCTTATCATCTTGAGCTGTTGCTGAGTCAGCGTTTATATATCCTTCTTTGTAGAATCTTCTTAAAGTTTCTAAAGTCTTTTTCATTTCTTCAGTTTCGAACATGTTTTGAATCTTTAAGCCTTTATCTGTTAATAAGATACCAGCTGGGTCTACTAATTGATCGAAGAATGTTGTAAATGAGAATCCTTTAGTTATATATAAAGGTGTAACTCCTGGCTCTTTTTCTTTTATTACTTTTAGCCATGGCTCTAAGTCTTCTAAAGTATGAAGGTCTTCATAAGGTATTTTGTATTTATCAACATATTCCTTAGTAAATACCCACATAGGTGCAACCCCAAGTTCTTTTTGGTTTGGAACTGCATATGTTTTTCCATCTACTTTAGCTCCATCCCAGAATCTTTGGTCTATTGCAGTTTTCATATCTTTTCCTTGATTATCTAAATATGAATCTAATTCTAAGAATGCTCCTTTTCTAGCATTTCCTAAGTAATCTCCAGCCCAAGAGCAAGTGAATGCTAAATCGTAATCTTCTCCTGAGTTTATTATTACAGACATCTTTTGGTTGTAATCTCCAAAGTCTATAAATTTCATGTCTAAATTTACATTTATCTTTTCTTCTAAATATTTATTAGCTTCGTCAACTACTAATTTTAAATCTGTTGGCTCTTTCCCTATTGAGTACCAAGTTAAAGTAGTTACATCGTCTTTTCCTTTTCCAGCAGCAGAATTTGAGTTTCCGCATCCTGTTAAAATAGTTGTAGCAGTAAGCATTGCACAAGCTGCAATAGCAACAATCTTTTTAAATTTCATATCTATAATTCCCCTTCCCAATCTTTATTAATAACGTTTACAATTTAATTATAGATTATGGTAATTTTCTTTTATAGTGGACATTTTCAACATTTACTTAAATAAATCCACTTTCTAATTATCACTCCTTAAATAACTGCACAAATACTCTATAACTTCCCTTAATCTGTATAGTTCACTCTCCTTATTTCTATCTCTCCAAACCCTCATATAATCATAAAACCACTCTTCAATCTTTAAAGCTAATTCTTTTTTATCACTACTATCTTCTTTAATCTTTATAAAGAATTCGTTTATTAAAACTACACCTCTTGAAGAAATAATAAATTCTTGCATATCCCTTTTACTTGAAACTTCTAAAGCTAAATCTTGAATTTTTTCACCTATTAACTTAGAATTTTTAAAATCTTCTTTTAAAAATTCTATATCAATATTTACTATTTCATTATTAAATTCTTTAAACCTAACTATTTCTTCAAAGCTTACCTTTTGACATTTTGAAAGCGTCTCTAAAAGTTTTACTAAGGTTTTAGTTTTATCTCCAAACTCTATTAAAGATATCTCTTCATAGAATTTATTAAATTCTCTATCTACATTAGGGTTCCAAGATAAGCTTCCCCCATAGGCAAGTCCTACTATAGAATTTGCAAAAAGGTTTATGTGACCAAAGTCTCCCCAGTCTGTATTCAAAACCCCTATACCTTTATACTTTTTCGCGTAACTTACCATTTTATAAATATTTTCTAAGCTATTATCTATTAAATTCATAAGCTTATTCCAACCACAAACTCCAGGGCATAAATAAAGTTCTCTATTACTTTCTGCTATAACCTTTGTGCTATCTTCTGTAGCATCTTTTGAATAATTCCAATTTAAACAAACAACATCTTCTGGTATTTCACTTAAAAGTTCTTTGTGATTTACTATAACATCACCCCAAAACAAGACTTTCTTATTATGCTTTTTAACTATATATATAACTTTATTTAAAAAGTCAACATACAGCCTTCCTTCTTCACTATTGCTAGCTAGATCTTTGCTTCTTCCTTTTCCTAAATCAAAAGTTTCATCACAGCAGATATTAAACTTTTCTGATGTAAATAGCGGAATAAATTCTTCTATCATATTTTCAACTAATTTTATGCTTTCTTCATTACTTACGTTTAAAGTGTGGTGAGCCATCCTCTCAAAAAACGAAAATTCGTCTATATTTTTGTTTTCTAGTTCACATAACTTTTCATATGTCTTTGTTCTTAAAACTTCGTAAAGGTGACCAAAGGTTGCAAGAGCTGGAACTAATTCTACGTGTCTCTTTCTTGCATAACTATCTAATAATAAAATCTCTTCAGGAGTTATAGGATCTTTGTTTAACCAAACTTCACTCATACCCTTAAAGGCAAAGCTATGCTCTATATAAAGCTGGATTTGATTTATTTTATAAAATGCTGCTTTATCTATAAGTTCCTTAAGTGTTTTAAGCTTTGGAACCTTCCCTCTAGTAACGTCGTAAAAATACCCTCTATTTTTAAAATAAGGCTCATCTAAAATCTCTAAGCACTTTAAGAAAGCTCCATCTCTTCTTATTAACTGAATTAAAGTTTGAACTCCGTAAAATACACCACTTCCGCCTTTTCCTATAAGCTTTATCTTTTCTTCCTCTACAGTTAGCTTATAGCTTTCATCTTTTAAAGAGTCATCTCTTATTAAAGCTATAGAATTCTCAAACTCCTTAAAGCTTTTTCTAATGTTTAATTTAAATCCGAACCTTTCTAATATCTCTTTTTGAAGAATGATTGCAGAATCTAGTTCTTCAAAGCTAGAATTAGAACTTATAACTATATCCATCCCCCTTCTTATCTTAAAATTTCCTTTAAACTCTTTATAACTTTTAGGTTTTGGTATTAAATACATAATTTTTTTATCTCCCTTCTTTTATATATAAAGAGAAGTATTTACTACAAAAATAGTAAATACTTCTAAAAATTTAACTATATTATTTTAATTTGAATTTGAATGTTTTGATTTCATAAGGTTTTATAGTAAATCCAATCTTGTTTTTAGAAGGAGTGATCTCTTCTAAATCTCTTTCAAGTAAGTTACATTCAAAAATTTCTTCTATATCTTTAAAGAACTCTAAGTTTACGTTTGTTCTCTTGTTATTGAATTCATACATTCTAATAATTAAATGGTCTGAATCCTCAGCTTTTTTGATTACTTCTATCATAACGTTGTCTTTATCAACTTTAGCTAAGCTTAATTTACTTTCTAATTTTCCTTCATGCGCTTCTTCAACAGTTGCAAATAAAGGTGTGTTTAACTCGTATGCTTTGTTAGTTGTTTTAGCTTCTTTAAATGTCCCTTCGTGTGCATAAAGTGAGTAAGTGAAGAAGTGCTCTTCTTTATCAGCATCTGGGTTTGGATCGCAAGATGATTTTAATAATGTTAATCTCATATTTCCATCTTTTATATCGTGACCGTATTTTGAGTTATTTAAAAGTGAAACTCCAAAATCTCCTTCTGATAAATCTACCCATTTGTGTCCACAAACTTCAAAGCTTGCAACATCCCATGAAGTGTTGTTGTGAGTAGGTCTAGTTACGTTTCCATATTGAATTTCAAAAGTAGCTTCTTTAGTGTTTACATCAACTGGGAATGCAGCCTTAACTACTATGTCTTTTTCTTTCCAATCTACGTAAGTATCAAAATCTACTCTTTCTAAATCGTTATAGATATATACTTTTTGAATGATTTTAGATTCTAAGAACTTTCTTTCTATCTTTAAAGTGCTTCTAACAGGACCTTTTTCTATAACTTCCATACTTTGAACGTCATCTATCTTCCACATCTTTTCTTTAAAGTAGATATCTATATCCCAGTTATCAAAGCACATTGGCTTATCTTCAAAAGCTTGGATCTCGTTTAAAACTTCAGAATGCTTTAAGATTTCTCTGTTAGCTTTTTTATTTATAAATGATTTTATTTGTCCTTTTTCATCAAACTTTATTTTGAAGAATTTATTTTCTGCAAAATCTTTTGAAAGTTCTACATCTTCTGCTATATTCTTAGTCTTTTCTATTATTTTAAATGATTTGTGTCCGTTTGCTGGTATTCCTTTTGCAAAGAATATAGCTTTATTTCCTTCTATCTTTTGACAAACTAATTCTTCTAAATCTTCATCTAAAACTGCAGGGTTTTCTATATCTTCTGGAATATCAAATGTTGCTATATCGTCTCTTTCAAACCCTAGAGTGTTTGATACTACAACGCTTCTGTCTTTTAAGTCTATATTTCTTGCGATATTTCCTAAACCTTCCCCTACTAACTCTTTTCCGTCTTCTATTAATTTTTTATATTCAACCTCTGTTACATCATAAACTTCTTTTATAGATGAACCTGGGATTATATCGTGGAATTGATTTAATAATATAGTTTCCCAAGAATCTTTTATGCATTTGTAAGGGTATGCTCCTCCAAGTAACATAGACATAGAGTTTAATTTTTCTGCTGCTGTAAATACATTTTCACAAATTCTATTATCTCTCTTATTTCTAGCCATTGAAGTGTAAGTTCCTCTGTGGTACTCAAGGTATAGCTCTCCTACCCACTTTGGTAACTTCTTATTTCCTGAAACTTTTTCTTCTAATCTTTTGAAGTAATCTAAAGATGTACCCATTTTTACTCTTGGCGCACCTGGAATTCCTTTTGCAAGTCTTCTTCCGTTTTCAAGCATTTCTAAAGTAGCTCCACCGCCACCGTCTCCCCATCCGAAAGAAACTAATACGTCGTTATTTATATTTTTGTTTTGGTATCTTCTCCAAGCTCCCATTATTGCATCTGGTTGGATGTGTCCGTTATAAGTTGTAAAGTGTGATTCTTTTTCTTGTCCTGGTCCTGTAGTTGTTATAAAGTGAGTTAATACTTCTGAACCATCAATCCCTCTCCACATAAATGTGTCGTTTGGAATCTTATTAAATTGGTTCCAAGCTATCTTAGTTGTCATAAAGTAATCTACATCTGATTTTTTTAAGATTTGAGGAAGTGCAGCTGAATATCCAAATACATCTGGTAACCATAAAATCTTATTATCTACATTAAACTCTTCTTTAAAGAATCTTTTTCCGTGTAATATTTGTCTTACTAATGATTCACCTGAAGTTACGTTACAGTCAGCTTCTAGCCACATAGCACCTTCTGGTTCCCAAACTCCTTCTTTAACCTTTTCTTTAACCTTCTCATAAATTCCTGGGTGGTCCTCTTTTAAGAATTTATATAATTGAGGTTGGCTTGACATAAAGATATACTCTGGGTATTCTTCCATAAGCTTTAAGACAGTTGAGAAACTTCTAGCAACCTTTTCTCTAGTTTGAGCTACAGTCCAAAGCCAAGCTACGTCTATATGAGTGTGACCTACGCAAGTTGCAACTACATCTTCGTGACCACAAAGTTCTCCGTAGAACTTATCGTTTAAAAACTCGTTTGCGATTCTTACACTTTCATCGTATTCTTCTGATTTAGGTCTTCTTAAATCGATTAAGTTTATAGCGTCGTTTAAAACAGTTATCATATCTATTCTGTTTTTATCTTCTTTTTCTAATTCTTTGCAAACGTCAACTGGAACTTTTAAATTCCAATATAACTCTCTTGCAGGCATATCTATAACTACAAGTTTTCCGTGAAGTGTTGCCTTTTTGTCTGCAAGCATTCCAGCGTAAGCGTGTAAGTCTATTTCGTATTTCTCGTTAGCTTTTGCGTTATGAGTTAAAATTATTTCTCTGTGATTTATATCTACTCCTTGGATTTGCTCTCCATTTACATAAAGAATAAATTGAGGGTTTGTAGCATCCCAACCTTCATCAAAAGTGTGGAAGTTTAAAGCTATAGTCTTCCCTTCAAAGCTTTCTGGAACTTCAACTGAGCATTTGAACCACCCGTGGCAGTCTTTTCCTCCCCAAAGATCCCCTGTTTTAAATTCTCTAAATTCGCTTTCATCTACTTCTTTAATTAAATCAATATTGTGATAATTTCCATCTATATATTTATAATTTTCTAAGCATATCTCATCTCTATAAACATGCTTTGCAATTTCCCCACAAGTTTTATCAATTCTTTCTAATAAATAATACATAATTTTGTCCCTTACCTTTCATAAATCAATTAGCTATATTATTTTTAATATTTATTATTCTTTTACAGCTCCAACTGTTAATCCACTTACAAAGTATTTTTGGAAGAATGGATATGCAAAAATTATAGGAAGTGTAGTTATTACAACTATCGCCATCTTTGCTGTTTCAGTTGGAAGTTTTGATGCAGCTTCTGCCGCACTTGATCCTAATGAAGATGCGTTATTTACTAAGAACTCCATGGATGTCTCTATCCTAATTAGTAAATATTGAAGCGGTATTAAGCTATCTTTATCTATATAAAGCATTGCGTTAAACCAATCGTTCCAATATCCTAATGTTAAAAATAGTGCTATAGTCGCTATAGCTGGAAGTGATATCGGACGTATTATCTTTAAAAATAACTTAAGTTCTGATGCTCCATCTATCTTAGCTGACTCTACTATTGAGTCTGGTACTGTCGTTTTAAAAAACGTTCTTAATATTATGATGTTAAATGAGCTTACACAAATCGGAATTATAAGAGCCCAAATAGTATTTTTTAAATCTAAGAATCTAGTAACAACCATATAAGACGCTACCATTCCCCCTGAAAATAACATCGGTATAAAGATCAGTTTTGTAAAAAACTTTCTATATGCAAATGTTTTTCTAGATAATGCGTAAGCATAAGTTGTCATAATAGCTAGTCCTATTAATGTTCCAAGAATAGTAACTGTAATTGTTATTCCGTAAGACCTTAAAATTTGGTCTCCAGATGTGAAGATATATCTATACGCTTCTAAGCTCCACTCGTCTGGCCAAAATCTATATCCATTAAGTCTAAGCGATTGCTCACTTGTAAGAGATATAATAAGAACAAATATAAACGGTAATATACAAAGTGCTGCAAGTGCTGCAAATAATATATTTAATCCAAAGTTTGTTTTCTTTGATATAGAGTTAAATTTATTTACTCCATCTGCATCACTTTGGTTTTTATTTTTACTTTTAAATAGTTTTTTTAGTTTCTCCATAATTTTTTAAACCCCCATAACCTAGAAGAATGCATTTTCGTTGTCAACTTTTCTAACGATTCCATTAGTAACTAATATTAGTATTAATCCTACAAACGATTGATATAACGCTGCAGCTGAACTCATTCCTATGTTTCCAAGGTTTGTAAGTCCTCTATAAACGTAAGTATCTATAACATTTGTAACTGGATATAAAGCTCCTGAATTTTTAGGTAATTGATAGAATAATCCAAAGTCTGATCTAAACATTCCTCCGACAGCTGTTATAAACATTATTATCATTACTGGTTTAAGTAATGGTAATGTGATGTATTTAACTTGTTGCCACTTAGTAGCACCGTCTATCATAGCTGCTTCGTAGTAAGATTTATCTATACCGCAGATAGATGCAAGGTAAACTACTGTTCCATATCCTACACCCTTCCATTGACTCATAAAGATTATTATAAATGGCCAAAACTTAGGCTCTGTGTACCAAGACACATTTTCTTTTCCTAAAGCCTCTAAGATTGTATTCATATAACCTTTATCTGGGCTTAAGAATGCAAATAAGCAATAACTTACTATAACCCAAGATAAGAAGTATGGTAAAAACATTGAACTTTGATAGAATTTTGATAACTTCTTATTTAATAATTCCTTTAAGAAAAGTGCTAAAGTTACTGGTAATACTATTCCTAAAATAATAAATACTATATTATAAAGGATAGTATTTCTTGTAATTAACCAAGCGTCACTACTTTGAAATAAGAATTCAAAGTTCTTAAATCCAACCCACTCACTTTTAAATAAACTTTCAAAGAACCCTCCGTGGATTCTCCACTCTTTAAATGCTATTAAAACCCCAAACATAGGTAAATATGCAAATAATATAAACCATATTGTTCCTGGTAATGTTAAAAATAATAATTCTTTATTCGCTTTTAATCTTTGAAGCCTTGAAGGCTTTTTCTTAATATTTAAATTCTTTACATTTTCCATAGATTCTCCCCCTCTTTCACTTGTAAACGTTCCCTAAGTCAATTTAAATATATCATACCCACTATTTACCTCGAAAGTTGAATAAATCTAGATTTACTGTACAAATTACATAAATGATTTTTTCACTTAAAATTTCCCCTTTAAACTCTATATAATTTGTTTTAATAAATAAAAAAAAGCTTTTTAAGATACCTTTAAATATCTTAAAAAGCTTTATAATTAGTAATTTTTCATTTCTCTAAGAGTTGACGGGCAGATACCATAATACTTTTTAAACTTCCTGTAGAAGTAGCTAGTATCAGTGTATCCTATAGCTTTTGCTATATCGTTTATTTTCATATTTGTCTCTAAAATAAGCTCTTTTGCCTTAGTATTTTTTACTTTGTTTAAGTAATCTGAAAAAGACATCCCTACTTCTTTTGTAAAAATTCTACCTAAGTAAGAGCTGTTTATATTATACTGGTAAGCTAAAGTTTTAAGGCTAAGTTCTTCTGAATACCTCTCTTCTATATTGCTTACTATTTGAGAAACTACAGGACTGTACCTTTTTGTAGTAGAATACATAACGCTTATAAGTTCTTCTATTTCTGATACTAAAAAGGCTTTTATGCTATCTCTTGTACTTTCGCTGCAAAGTTCTACTATATTTGAACTTAAGCTATCTTTTACGTATTTTTTATCTACCTTAAATTCGTCTGATATCTTATCTATAAGCATAACTACCCTTATAGATAAGTCATAAATATTTTTAGGAGTTAAAGCTATATCATCAATAAGCCCCTCTAAAAACATCTTTGCCCCGCTTCCGTCTTTCTCTATTATAATCTTGTTTAATCTTTCTATTTCCTTTGAAAAATTAGTTTTATAATCTTTTATATTTGTTACATCCTCTGAAGTTAAACAAATATTTGTTCCTTCTGTTAGGATATATTTTTTTAATTTGTTAGATGAATTTAAGCTGTTTTTTAGTAGATCTATATCTTTTGTTACATCACCTACAGCTATAAAAACATCACCTTCTATCTTTTCTATAAGCTTATCCTTTATAAAATTAAAATACTTTAAAATATCTTCATTTTTAACATCTAAATCCCATGAATTTATAAGGATAGTTTGCCCGTCAAACTTATGAAGCAGTTCGTAGTTTTTACCGCTATATTCTTCTATTATTTCATCTATATTTATATATTTTCCATCTTCGTTTTTCTTGTTTAAAATTATGCTACTAACTGTATAGCTCTTACCCCTTAAAGGAATATTTAATTCATCTTCAATTTTTAAAATCTCTTCTTTATTTATCTTTCCGTTTATAAATTGAAGTAATTTTGTGTTTTTATATAAAACATCCTTCTTTTCTTTTTTGCTCTTTTCAATTCTAGCTAAAAGTTTTATTAATGTTTTTTCTAATTCCTCTTCGTCAATTGGCTTTAAAATATAACTATCAACCCCATACTCGATAGCTTTCTTTGCATAAGAAAATTCATCATATCCACTTAAAATTATAAAGTTTGTTTTATTATCTTTCCCTTTAACTTCCTTTATTAAATCAAGCCCTGTCATAACTGGCATATTAATATCTGTTATAACTATGTGTACTTTTTCTTCTTTAAGTTTTCTTAAAGCTTCCTCTCCATTATTTGCAGTAGCTACAACCTCTAAATTTAACTTTTCCCAATCGATTAAATTTTTAAGTCCCTCTGTTATTAATTTCTCATCATCAACAAGCATAACTTTATACATAAAATTTACTCCTCTCTAAATGGAAGTTTTACAACTACCATTACCCCTTGTCCCTTATTTTTTTCAAATCCTATACCATATTCTTCTCCATAGGCTATAACTATTCTTTCGTTAGCGTTTGTAAGTCCTATAGATTTCCCTTTGTAAGTTCTATTTCTTAAACTATTATTTAGTTCTTCAAGCTTCTCATCGCTTATCCCATTCCCATTATCTATAACAGATATTAAAATGTTTTCCCCATATCTTTTAATATCTATTTTCAGTAAATTATCTTCCCTATCTAGCCTTATCCCGTGAACAAAATAATTCTCTATAATAGGCTGAAGAGTAAATTTTACTACCTCATTATTTAAAACTTCCTCATCACAATCTATCTCAAAGTCAAAACTATCTTCATATCTAAATTTAAAGATTTCAATATATTTAGTGCAATATTCAAGTTCATCCTTTAAAAGAATTACACTCTTATCTTTTACTTGCTTTCTAAATAAAAATGCTAAAGTATAAAGCATCTTAGAAACTTCTCTGTCCCCATTACAGATAGCTTTCATCCTTATACCTTCTAAAGTGTTATATAAAAAGTGCGGATTTATTTGGTTTTGAAGTGCTACCATCTCAGCTTTCTTTTGATTAAGTTCAGCCCTATAACTCTTTTCTATATTTTCATTTAGCTCTTTACACATATCATTAAAGTTTTTTGATATATATTTAATTTCATCATTTTCATCTTTTGAACTAATCGGTATCTCTACGTCTAGCTTTCCGCTTTTAACGCTTTCCATAGCGATTAATATCCTATCTGTTCTATCACTAAACTTTCTTAATTTTGAAATTACTATTCCTATAGAAATAATTAGTAATATAATATCTACTATTATAAGTGAATGTATGTATTGAGTCGGAACCTTAACCCCACTTTTTTTAAATTTAGAAACTATAAGTAAATCGCTATTTCCTTTAGTTTTACTTATATAATATTTTTGTTCTAAATTAATAATATCCTCACTTTCCTCTATCTTTTCAAAATACTCATAAGGCTCGTACTTATAATCTCCTTTTGAGTTATATACTGAATTTCCACTAGGGTCTAAAATCAAAATATCATGCTCACCATTATATTTTTTCATAACTTTATCTATTTCATTTAAGTTATAAGTTAGTACTATAGAGCCTCTATCTTCTAAATTTCTAGAATCCCTTATCTTTCTAACAAAGCTTATAGTGTTTTTATCAAAATAAGCATCTGATAATTTATCACTATTATTTTTTAATAGCTTTGGTAACTTTTCTACTGAAATTTGATTTCTTCTATTAAAATTTCTAACTTCTTCTTTACCGTAACTTATAAATGATATAGTTTCTAAATTCTCATTCGAAGTAAACGCATTCATTGTAAAGAATTCTATTCCCCTATAAAAATGCTCTTCACTTTCTGAAAATTTATTAAGCTTATCTTTTGAATAAGTAACTAAATCAGTCTTTAAAAAGTGAATTATATCGTTAAGTACAAATGAATCGTTATACATCATCTTAGTTATAAAGTTAGTTGAATTCACTATCTTATTTAGCTCATCGTTAACATCATAAGTCACCTTTTCATTAATATACATCTTACTTTGTAATATACTTCTTTTAACTCTATCTATAAAAAATATATCTAAAGCTCCTACAAGTATAATAATTACACCCATATAGATTAAAAATAATCTTTTGTAAATCATTGATTTTTTCATATTTAATTAAACTCCCCGTCCCTTTATTCCCTTACCACCTATATTTAACCATAACGAGCCTAAGGTTAAAAGATTTTTTTATGGGAAATATTATATTTTTAGTGTATTTATTCTAACTTTATGTATAAAAAGTTCATTAAAGTTTGAATTATAACTTATACTATAGTTATCAAAAGTAAACATTTTCAAGGCGAGGGGATAATTTATGCAAGAGATATTTAATTTAGATAAAATATTTGATACTTTCAATTATATTTTTTGGTTCTTTATACTTAATTTATTTTTTATGATTTTTAATATACCTGTTATATTATTTTTCATATTTGTTGGAATAAGCAACATGTTTAACTACTTTCCATTATTTTTACTTTGTTTAATTCCAGCTGCACCAGCTTTCACTGCACTTTTATATTGCATGAGAAGGCTTGTATTTAGTAAGGATTTAGAACCTTTTTCTGACTTTAAAAAAGGAATAAAACTTAACTTTGTTCCATCTTTAAAGATTTGGATACCAGAGCTTTTAATAATACTAGCTCTTTATTCAAACATTCAGTTCTTTACTTCAATTTATAAGAGCATAATTTTAGTTTGTATTTTTTCTGCAATCTTAATTTTAGTTTTTGCAGCTACTCCTTATATCTATATCTTAATTAGTAGGTTTTCTATGAAACCTTTAGATATTTTAAGGACTTCATTTATACTAACCTTTACTAGACCGATAATAACTATAACAAACATACTACTTTTTGTTGTAGCTCTTATCTTATTTGAGATTTCACCTGCAACTATGTCTTTATTTATAATAAGCATTTTTGCTTTTGCAATAATATTTTTTAATAGAGCTTTAATTCATGAATTAGAACAGATTTCAAAAAATAATAGTTAACATAAAACTTTGGAGGTACTTATGAACGAGACAAACACTAAACTTACAAATATAAAAGAAACTATAAGAAATATAGGAAAAGATATATCATCAAATATTAAAGATGAAAAGCTTAAAAATATATTTTATAACTGCTTTATAAATACTATAGAAACTACTGTAAGTATTGAAAAAGACGACACATTTGTAATAACTGGAGATATCCCTGCAATGTGGCTTAGAGATTCAACTTCTCAAATAGAGCATTACCTTCCTTTTGTAAAAGATAATGACTGTTTAAAAGAACTTTTTAAGGGACTTATAAATAGACAAATGGATTGTATCTTAATAGACCCTTATGCGAATGCTTTTAATAAAGAGCCTAACGGTCAAAAGTGGGACAACGATATAACAAAAGACAGCCCTTGGGTTTGGGAAAGAAAATACGAAATAGATTCTCTTTGCTACCCTATCCGTTTAATATATAAATACTACAAAGAATCAAATGATTCATCATTTTTTAATGACAAAATCAAAAAGGTTTTAAATATGATAATAGACCTTTGGATAGTAGAACAAGATCACTCTAAAAAGTCTGACTACTCTTTCCAAAGATTAAACTGCTCTAAAACAGATACTCTTTGTAATAACGGACTTGGAACTCCTGTTTCTTATACTGGTATGACTTGGTCAGGATTTAGACCTAGCGACGATGCTTGTGAGTTTGGTTACTTAGTTCCAGCTAATATGTTTGCTTCTGTAGCTTTAAGATACGTTGAAGAAATAGCAAAAGAGATCTACAAAGACGAAGAGTTAGAAAACCGTGCTAAAAAGCTAAGGTCTGAAATTTTAAAAGGAATAAAAGAATATGGCGTAGTTAAAAATGAAGAGTTTTCTGCTATTTACGCTTACGAAGTAGATGGCTTAGGTAATCATAACTTTATGGATGATGCTAACGTTCCAAGCCTTTTATCAATTCCTTATATAGAATTTGAAGATTCAAATAGTGAGCTTTATAAAAACACTAGGAAGTTTATCTTAAGCAAAAATAATCCTTTTTACTACGAAGGAAAAGTAGCTAAAGGAATCGGAAGTCCTCATACACCAGAGAGATATATCTGGCATATAGCTTTATCAATGCAAGGAATTACAAGTAACGATGAAGAAGAAATTAAAGATTTAGTAAATACTCTTATTTCTACAGATGCAGGTACAGGCTTTATGCATGAAGGTTTTAACGTAGATAACTCAAATGAATTTACTCGTGATTGGTTTGCTTGGTCAAACTCTCTATTTGCGCATTTTATATACGAAACATTAGTAGTTAAAAAAATAGAACTTTAAAATAAAGGAGGAATGCAATTTTTGCATTCCTCTTTAAATTTATTTAATAAAGATAAACTCTTTTTCCGTTTCCTCTAATCCTTTATTTAAATATTCAATATTTATTTCTTCACCTTTAATATTTATCTTAGAAAGGTTGTATTTACCTTTTTTATAATCTAGAGTTTCTCCGTCATCAAAGTAATAATAACCTTTAGAGTTTTCTCCATAAACCTTAAAAGTTACTTTGCTTGGTCTTTTTTCTGTAGTAGTGTACTTTTCTAAAAAGACTGGTATTATACTTCCTTCTCTCACAAAGACTAAAGTTTCGTCTAAATCACATTTAAACTTATATCTTTTACTTCCTTCAAACTTTTCATTTGTAAAGTAATTATACCAATTACCTTTAGGTAAATATACTACTTTGCTTCTTTCACCTTTTACTAAAACTGGTGATACTAATATGCTATCCCCTAGCATAAACTCTTCTTTTAAATTATAAACATTTATATCATCTTTATATTCCATAACTAAAGGTCTAAACACAGGTAAACCATCTTTATGTGATTCAAAAAATAAGTTATAAATATAAGGCATAAGTTCGTATCTTAAATTTATAAACTTTTTAGATATATCTAAAGCTCTCTTTCCAAAAGCCCACGGTTCTTGACGCCTTGTATACATATTAGAGTGATTTCTAAAGATAGGTAAAAATGCTCCTATCTCCATCCACCTTATAAATAACTCTTCCTCGCAATCTAACCCAAATCCACCTACATCATTAGAAGCAAAAGAAAAACCACTTATCCCTAAGTTAGAATTCATAACTATAGACATCCTCATCTGACTCCAAAGGCTCATATTATCCCCAGTCCAAACTGAAGAGTATCTCTGACCCCCTGAAAAAGTTGCACGAGTCATAGAAAATCCACGCTTATTATTATCTAATTCTCTTTGAGCTTCAAAAGAGCACCTACTCATTTCAAAGCCGTATCTATTATGAAACTCCTTGTGTTCTATAACTCCAAAGTCACTGTTATGAATGCAGCTTTCAAGCATAGTTTTGTGATCGTTATTAAAGACGCAAGGTTCGTTCATATCGTTCCAAATCCCAGCTATATCATTTTCACTAATAAACTTTTTAAGGTTTTCTTTCCACCAAGTTCTGCATTTTTCATTAGAGAAATCAGGAAAAACGCTATCTCCAGGCCAAACTGCACCAACAAAAGTTTCCCCGTCTGATTTTTTAGTAAAATGATTTAAAAGTTTTCCACTTTTGTAGATATCATAATTTTCATCAACCTTTACTCCAGGGTCTAATATAGTTACAGTTTTAATCCCCATATCCTTTAAATCTTTTATAAGTTTTTTTGCATTTTCAAAGTTTGGAGTTTTAAAAGTCATAACTCTAAAACCATCCATATAATCTATATCTAAATAAATAACATCTAAAGGAATTTCATTTTCTTTAAAAGTATTAACTAAATCATAAACCTCTTCTTTAGAAAAATAACTAAATCTATTTTGCTGATATCCTAAGCTCCAAAGAGGAGGCATATCCATCTTTCCTGTAAGGCTTGTATACTCTTTTACTACATCTTTAATATCGTCTCCTAAGATAAAATAATATCTTATCTGCCCTCCAACTGCTCCAAAATAAATCCTATCTCCATACTCTTTTCCCATATCATAATAGCTTCTAAAGCTATTATCAAAATAAATACCGTGACAGTTATTTTCTTTAAGCCCTACGTAAAAAGGAATAGTTTTATAATACATAACTGAATCGTCTGTAGTTTCAGGGTCGTCAGTATTATAATTTTCTGTATAAGTTCCTTTTTTGTTAAGTTCTCCACCTTTTTCACCTAAACCGTAGTACGCAAGGGAATCATTAACCTTTGAAATATATATATTTCCTTCTTCATCTTTAAAAGAAGGCTGAAAATCCTCACAGATTATGTTGTTATTCACATCTAAAAAGGTGATTTCTGTGGATAATTTGTTCACTTCTGTGACTAACTTTTCTCCTTTAATAATTATTTTATCATTTGTCTCTTCTACTTTAATTATTTCTCTTTTTGAAGAATCTAATATAACAGCATTAGTTAAAATCTCCTCTTCATTTCTTTCACCTAAAAACACCTTAACTATAGAATTATTTATATATTCTACAGTTAATTCTTTTTCATTAAACTTTAAGGTAACTTTGTTATTTAAAGCTTCATACCCTTCAAATATTCTAAGTTCCCCTTTATATTTTTTATACCTTTTATCTAGAGTTTCTCTATAATTTAACCCACCCATAACACTTCTCCTTTTAACTAAATTACAAGCTTATTCTAGCACCTAAACCTCTCACTTTCACTCACTTTAAAAGGGTATCTACACTTTATCCACTATAAATATAATTATTGCATTTTCCTTATAATAAACCACAAAAAGAAAGGCTACTAAAACTAAAGTTTTAGTAGCCTTATCTTCACTCATTATAAAAATCTGTAGTACTTTCCTTGCTTTTCTAAGTTGTTTAACAAATGCTTTATCTCTTGGTCTTTATTTCTATCCATAACAAGAATAACATCTCCTGCATCTACAACAACGATATCTTTAATGCCGAGCCCTATAATCAGATTCTTGTTTCCAAAAACTGAACAGTTCTCACACTCTTCAAGATATACATTATTTGAAACTGCGTTATTACTCTCCTTTTTATTGTCTAAAAATCTACTTAAAGCTGAGAAGCTTCCTATATCATCCCAGTCAAAGTCACATTGAATTACACAAGCTTTTCTAGTTTTTTGCATAATTCCAAAGTCTATAGATATACCGTTTATCTTTCTATATTCCTCTTCTATAACTTCATCCTGATCCTCTTCCCCTATGTGTTTATATATTTCCATAAGAGATTTGTACATATCAGGTAGATATTTTCCTATTTCTCTTAATATAACATCAGCTCTAAATATAAACATTCCTGAATTCCATAGATAAGTTCCCTTATAAATGAAATCTTTTGCCACATCTGTGTTTGGCTTTTCAGTGAACCTTGCAACTTTATAAGCGGCTCGAATCCCACTAACTCTATCACCCATCTCAATATACCCATACCCAGTTTCGGGTCTAGTTGGGGCTATCCCTAAGGTTACTATACATCTTCTCCTATTTGCCATATCTACGGCTTGTGATAGAGTCTCGATATAAGCTTTCTCGTTTTCTATATGATGATCTGATGGCAATACAACCATAACAGCATCATTATCTTCTTTTAAAAGACGAACTGCAGATAAGCCTATACATGTTGCAGTTTCCTTATTCATAGGCTCAGTTATAATATTATTTTCATTAATATCACTGAGATCCTCTTTGATTTGATCTTCGTAATCTTTGTTTGTTACTACATAAATGTTTTCTTTTTCAATTAAAGGAGTTATTCTTTCTACAGTATTAACAAGGAAGCTTTTCTCATTAATCACTTTTAGAAATTGCTTTGGTTTCTCTACTCTTGATAAAGGATAGAGTCTACTCCCTTTCCCTCCAGCCAAAATAAGCCCGTATATCACGTATTTTTTCAACTCCATGTAATACTACACTTTATTCTATGTTACTTTTTTGCCCTTTGTGCAAAATATTAAAATAAGAAGTCTTATTTATAAAAAAAATTCTATTAGCTAAGAATGCTAATAGAATTTTTTTAAGATCACTTAATTTATTTTTTCCTGTATTATATATCTACTTATATATTCTCGAATTTCTTTTAAAAGATACCTTGCCATTTCTCTTATCTTTTATTCTAAAGTAGATAATATAGATTATAGTAGCTAAAGTTATAAGGTTTCCTAAAGTCATATAGAAAGTTCCTTTATAATCTACTATAAGCGTTCCTGATTTAACTTTACCAAGGTCTACTCTAACGCATAAATCTTCGCTCTTTTCTACTTTTCCTTTTATAGCTTTACCTTCTTTTGGGATGATTTTATAATCGTATCCGTAATAATATAACAGAGGTAAATCTACTATAGTATTGTCATTTTCTGTTTTGAAGTCAAAGGATATCTTAACTCCTTTTTTCTTGTAATTAGAGTATTTAAAGGTAGCATCTTTACTTATTACTTTGTTACCTTTTTTTGCTATATCGTCTTCACTAGCACCCTCTGGAAGGTACTCTGCACCTGCCCCTATATACTTAGAGTATTTAGAGGTAAAGTTATCAAAATCAATATTTTTTCTTTTGTAGTATTTAGTATAAAGGAGTAAGTTTCCTCCTAAAGTTATTACTAATAAAACTAAAATTAATGTTTTAGTTCTAGTTCTATCTGGAATAAGAACTCCTATACTATACCCTGAAACAATCCCCAAAAGTGGAGTTGCTATAAGGCCAAACCTCCAAGCAAATTGTACATTATCTAAAATTTTAATATTTTCAAAGACCGCTTTTGCTATAGGGTTTTCGATAGTTAGTAGTAATGAACCTAATCCTATTAAGAAAAGTATAAATACAAATCCATTATTTTTCTTCTTTAAAATTGCACCTATATAAAGTAGCACTAATAAAGAGAAAATGATCCCAACGAAAAATCTCGAATTTCTATTTACAGTAAAGATATCATTTAAACTAACTATGTCTTCGTAAGCAAAAGGTTTTACATCCTCTAAATTGAACTTACCATTTAAAAATTGCCCTATTATAGGTATCCAAGAATAGGCTGTTAAAAGAACTGTTAAAACTGCAGCTCTTATAGAATACCCTAGCCTCTTTGGCTCTTTTATTATTTTTAAGATACTAAATAAGTAAATAAGTGCGCACATAGAAGCTATCATTATAACTGATAGTAAGTGAGTTAAAACTACAGCGCTCATCCCTATAGCTAATATATAATACTTTTTATAATCTCTATATAAAAGCTCGTAAACTCCTAAGATTATAATAGGAATAAATATAAAAGAGATATATTCAGCTACAGCTGACCTAAAGTATAGGTCTGTTATTTTGTATTGTGCAAAAATATAAATCACTGATGAAAAGAATGCTATGTTTGTATTTTTAAATATTTTCTTTACACAAAAATACATAGAAAAAGTAGCTAAAAAAGTACAAAGACTCATAAATATCCCGTAAGCAATTCTTAAGTCTACTCCCATAATTCTTAAAAGTGCTGGAAAGTATAAAAATAAATCAGGATAAAATATCCCATTTGCATAACCATACCCGTACAGCGATTCTGGCATTATCTGTACCGGAAACTGGCCTCCTAAAATTCCATTTTTAATATCTTCTATTCTTAAAAGGTGAAAAAATATATCATCCCCTCTTATAATAGGTGTACTAAATAATGGAATGATTGTAATAGTAGTAAGGATTATCAAAGATAAAATAATTAATCCTTCCTTACTATTTTTCTTTTGTTCCATAGAAGTCTTCCTCCTAAATTTTTGATTTTTTATTTGTAGTTAAAGATTTAATGTCTTAAAACTCTACATTTTATTATACCCCTACTCTTATAAATTATTTCATATTTATATCCATAACAATATAAAAGTGGTAATTATTTAATCACATTATTATCTTTAACCTTAGAAACAAATTATATTTTACTACCATTTTTGTTAAAATTGCTATTAAAAATATTAAATTTTGATTTAAAAGCCTTATTTACGTATTAAATTTCAAACTTATTTTAACTATAATTTTATAATTTCTTGTAAATTTAAAAAGAAGCTACATATAAAATGTAACTTCTCTTAATATAAGTAATCTATATTGTTTCAAATTTTAGGGTACTATTGTTTCCATGTTTATCTTTACCTTCGCTCACAACTAAAATAGAATCTCCCTTTTTGCCAAATCCTTTTTTAAGTACTAAATCTCTTGAGAACTCTTCTAAGTTTTCTAAAGTTACTCCAGACTCCACAACTGGAATAACTCCAAACTCAAGACTTATTGACCTTGCTAAACTTTCATCACTTGTTATAGCAAGAATCGGAGACTTTGGTCTATATTTTGAAATATTTTTAACTTTATCCCCTCTACTTGTCATCTTAACTACAATTGCTTTTATATCTGATTTACTAATAGCTTCAATAACAGAAAAACTTATTAGTTCGTTAAAACTATTTAACTCTTCATCTTTAAACTTTTCCATAGTCTTATGAAAGTCTAAATACTTTTCTGCATCTTTTGCTATTTTCCCCATAGTTTTAACTGCATCTATAGGATATAAACCTGAAGCGCTCTCCCCCGAAAGCATTATCGCATCGCTTCCATCTAATATTGCATTTGCAACATCTGTGATTTCTGCTCTTGTTGGTCTTGGGTTTCTTATCATTGAATCTAACATTTGGGTTGCTGTAATAACTATTTTATTAGCTTTATTACATTTTTCTATTATAGTTTTTTGAACTAAAGGTACTTTTTCCACTGGGATTTCCACTCCCATATCGCCTCTTGCTATCATAATTCCGTCAGAGACTTCTATAATTTTATCTATATTTTCTATTCCTTCAGTACTTTCTATCTTAGCTATAACTTTTATATCATCTCTTCCGTGAGATTTAAGTATAGCTTTATATTCTAAAATATCTGAAGGCTTTCTTACAAACGATGCTGCTACAAAATCTACTACATTTTGGGCTATAAACGCCAAATCTTTTTTATCTTTTTCAGTTATTGCAGGAAGTCCAATTTTTATATTAGGAACACTAACCCCTTTGTGGTCTGATATAACTCCGTTTGTTAATGCTTCGCAAACAATATCTTTATCTTTTATCTCTAAAACTCTAAATTCCATTAAGCCATCATCAACTAATATAATATCAAAAGGTTTTACTTCTTTATAAAGTTCCTTATAAGAAACTACGCACATATCTTCATCTCCAATTAATTCATCATCTTCACAAGAGAAAGAAAATACATCACCTTTATGTAGTTCTATTTTTAAAGAGCTAAATGCTCCAAGTCTTATTTTAGGTCCCTTTATATCTGCAAGTATTCCTGTAGATCTTCTTAATTCTTTTCTTATTGAACTTATTTTTTCAATAACTTTTTTGTGGCTCTCATGAGTTCCATGAGAAAAATTTAATCTAGCTGTGCTCATCCCATTTTTTATAAACTCTCTTATAGTATCTTCATTATCACTTGAAGGGCCTATAGTAAAAATCATTTTAGACTTTTGCATACCTCTCACCTCTACCATGTTTTTATAAAAGGAACTTAACTATTAAAGCTAAGTTCCAATTTAAGAATATATAATTTAAAGTAATTTAAGTAATTATTGGTTTTGTTTAGTTTTAAAATGTTTTTTATTTTTTACTTCTTTTAACTGCAACTTGTAATACTATTAACCCGATTAGTGCACAAACCGCACCAGCTAACATATACATAAATGCACCATTCCAGCCGAATTTATCAGCAAAGAATCCTAATAAAAGGTCTGCATTCATTTGTCCTATAAGATATGCTGTAAGTCCTGCAAATCCGTCTGCGGAACCCACTGCAAATTTAGGCACCAGGTCTACCAAACTCATATTAATGAGCATTGCAGGTCCATAAATTAAACAACCTACTATTGCAATTGAAATCATTGTGAATAGGTAACTATCAGTTTTCCAATATAGTATTAATGCTCCAATAACACCTACCATACAAATAATACCAAGTGGCGCTCTATTTCCTTTAAATACCGCATCAGATAACCAACCTATTAATATAGTTGATGGTATTGCTGCGTACTCAAAGACCATCATTGCCCAGTTTGCATCTTCTAATGTAAAGTGTTTGGCCTCTGTTAAATATATAGGAATCCAGTTAACTACACCTTGTCTAACTAAGTATATAAATATATTTGTTATTGCTAATATCCAAATAAACTTGTTTGTAAGTACATATTTAAATATTATTTCTTTAACACTTAATGTGCTTGCATTTACATTTTTCTCTTCTTCTAATACTTCATCTCCATAATATTCTTGAACTGAAGGAAGCCCTACTGATTCTGGTGTATCCGCACCTAAGAATAAAAGGCAAACTGCTACAACTATAGTTATTATAGCCGGGAAGAAAAATATACTTTGATAACAATTAGCACCAAATATAAATAATGATAATGTTCCTAAAGGTCCTGCAAGTCCACCACCTAAGTTATGAGCTGTGTTCCATGCACTCATTTTAAGTCCACGTTCTTTTTTATGGAACCACTTACCAATAACTATGTGACATGCTGGTGCCCCCATAGCTTGGAATATTCCGTTAAGAACCATTAAAAGTGCAAATAACCAAATAGACTTTGAAAATGCAAGTCCAAAGTTTACTAATGCTGACCCTATAAGTCCTACGCATAAGAATCTTTTTACATTTGATCTGTCTGCTAAAGTTCCTAGTGCAAATTTACTTAATCCGTATGATACTGCAAATGAACTACTTATAAATCCGATTTCTGTTTTTGAGAAATGTAGGTTTTCTACTAATAATGGCGATGCAATATTAAAGTTTTTTCTAACTACATAATAAAGCATATATCCTATCATAATTAAAATAAACATCTCAATACGATATTTAGTATATGTCTTTTTTACCTTCTCTTCTGGTAAACGTGCAATAGGTTTAGCAGGTTTTAAAAAGTTTATCATTTAATTACCTCCTCATTAATTTTTTCACTTAATCTTTTCTACACGTTTATATTAATATCTCAAAATAACAGAAAAACATCACAAATGTATTAGAAATGTAACATTTGTGATGTTTTTATCTATTTTATACGTTTCCATATATCAATTCCCTCAGAAGAATCATCTAATATTTTAAATTTGTAAATATTGTTATACTCACTATACTTGGCAGCTGGTATTGCTGAAGAAATATTTTCAAGTTCTTCTTGAGTATCTTTAGAAATTATAAAATTAACAAAAGCTTTTGATGCCTTAGAAACATTTTTCTTATTTATTATTCCTACTCCATGAATATCTATACCTGTGTCTTTTGGAACCACAGCTTCTATATTAGAAACTGTTCTTTTCATTAGATTTATATTACTTAAATAAGCTATTCCTATAGGGTACTCACCTGAAGCTACATTTTGAACTACATTATAACCTCTAGTTGTCAAAAGGTCTGCATTAGATCTTATATTTTTAATTAAATCCTCCGATTCCTTAGGTTCTTTTCTATTATAAATATAATTTATAAAGCTATACCCTGTTCCTGATGTTAAAGGGTTTGGCATAATTATTTTTCCTTTATATTTTTCATCACCTAAATCTTCAAAACTTTTTGGAATATCTATCTTACTATCTTTATTTATAACTATAGCAAAAGGGTGAAATTCAAATGCAACCCATCTTCCGTAAGGGTCTTTTAATTCACTTGCTATATTTTTATCTTCTTGTGCTATATAATTTACAATATCTTTGGATTTTGCAAGCCTTATTAAACTTGAACTGGTACCACTTAAAAACAAATCTGCTTTAGGATCTTCTTTTTCGTCTTCAATTCTTCGAACAGCTTCTTCTGTTGGAAGCTGTATGTACTCATAAGAACAGCCCGTTTGCTTTTTAAATAATTCTAAAATAGATTTAGTTTCCTCTGCCCTTAAGCAAGAATAGACTACTAAATGGTTATCTTTTAAATTATTTTCTTTATTTTTATTGCTTATAAAAAAAACTAAAAATATAGAGAGGATAACTATAATAATTATTATTTTAGATTTTTCAAACTTCACCTATTCTTCCCTCCATATATATTTTTTCACCATTATCATCTGCTAAAAACTGTACAACTACATAATTTTCATATATATCTATAAAAACTAAATTATTTGTTTTATTTTTTATATCGTTATTAATTTTAATTTTTAATGTATATAACTTTTTATCTCTTATACTAGTATTATTAAGCTTATCTGTATCACTCATAGATTTTAAGCTTTTAAGCTTTTTTATAAGAGAATTTTTTCTTTCTTTATTAAGTAGCTCCTCTTTCTCTCCCTTTAATAAATAAACACTCGAGTTATCTGTATTTAATATATCTATAATATGCTTATATGTATTAAAATAATTAAATAGTTTTCTATGCAAGGTATTTAATTTATAGGAGCTTGTCTTATATTCTTTACCATTAAACGTTAAAACATTATTTAATGTAAATTCATCAACTTTGTTGTTGTAATAAATCTTTCCTTTAACGGTATAGGCTGAGCTATCTTTTTCTGATATGTCATCACTTTTATAGTCTGAATTCATAATAGAATTTATTGATTCTAAAATCTCATCTATTTTAAGTTTACTTGTTATAACTGTTTTCCTATAAAATTTTGTGCTTATAACTATTTCTTTTGGAATTGATGTATTTATAGATTTTAAAGCGTCTGCTTTCTTTTCAACTACAGTAACTTTATCAAAATTTTCACTATAACTTACAAAAATATATATACTTACAATTAAAGAAATCAAAACTCCACTTGCTATTATTATTTTAATATTATTTTTCATATTTCTCCTTTATTTTATTATGTTTATAAAATATAGCTCTACAAACAGTTCCTTCATAAGGTTCACTCTCTATTTTAAAATCACCATTTTGATTTTGCATTATATCTTTGCAAATCTTTAAACCAAATCCTGTACTATTTTCACTTTTAGGATTGTCAGTGTCAAATCCTACTCCATCATCCTTAATTATAACTTCGTATCTATCATTAAATTTTTCAGAAGAAATAGAAATAACTTCACACCCGCTATATTTAATAGCATTATCTAAAATATTTAAAAATACTTGTTTAGTTTTGTTGTAATCACAATAAACAAAATTAATAATAGAATTGTCTTCAAGGACTATATGATAATTATTTATCCTGTTACTAAGTAAACCTTCTACTTCTTCTATAATTGTTTTTATATTTATAAACTCATTCTTTATTTGAAATGCTTCATTTTCATTTTTAGCAATAGCTAATATTTCATTAACTAAATCTAGAAGCCTTTCCCCTTCTTTTTTTATATACATAGAACTTTCATCTATTTGAGCCTTTTTTTCAAGCTTTGGAATTATATCTGAAAACCCAATTATAGATGTTAAAGGAGTTCTAAATTCATGAGATATATTATCAAAAAACTCTTTTTGATTCCTATATGACTTTTTTATCTCGCTTGTATATATTTTTATATTTTCACTCATTTCATTAAAAGTATCTGCTAATACTTCAATTTCATCCCCGCTTTTTATATTTACCTTTTTATCATAATTGCCTTTAGATATTTCCCCTGAATAATCAGTAAGTTCTTCAAGGGGTGTTGTTATTTTTCTTGCAAGCTTATTAAATAAAAATATTCCTAAAATTATAAACATCATTGCAACTAAAAGAACAACATAAAATGAGTTTCTAACTACATTAAAGGTTCCAATATCTTTATATACAAATCTTATAGCGCCACAAACTTCTCCTTTAAAAAATAAGGGTGACGATACAAATATATAAGGTATTCCTTCATCCTTTTTAACTATATAAGCTTTGTTGCCACTAACGCCTTCCCCTATATCATCAAAATACCTCGAAATATCTTTTCCGTTATCAGTGTCATAAATTAAAGAACCTGAATTATCAAAAAATTGAACTCTTAAATCAAACATTTCTTTAAGTTCATTACATATAAATGGCGAATAATCCTTAATTATTATATTTATATCCTCTTCTTTATTTTCATTTATAATATTTTGAGCGTAGATTTGAGCTGACTTACTTTCTGCAAGAAGAGAATCTATAGAACTTTTTAAAAGGTTATAATTTAAAATCTTTAAAGTTAAAATGCTCATTATAATAATTATAGGAATTATCACTACAGCACTCATAAGTATTATCTTTCTTTTTATGTTTAATTTTATAAATTTATTTATCATCTACCTTATAACCTAATCCATAGATTGTTTTTATGTAACCTTGCTCATCCCCTAGTTTCTTTCTAATCCTTCTAACTAGCATATCAACTGTTCTAGTCGTTCCTTCAAAATCATATCCCCAAACCTTTATCAAAAGCTCATCTCTTGAAAAAACCTTCCCTTTATTTTTACAAAGATAATTTAAAAGTTGGAATTCCTTATAAGTTAAATTAATATCTTCTCCATTAATTAAAACTTTCTTTTGATCTATTAAAACTCTGATATTTCCAACTTCTATTATTTCATTATCTAAATCTTTATTTTTAACAATACGTTTTTTTACTACATTTATTCTAAGTATAAGTTCAGTGCTATTAAAGGGCTTTGTTATATAATCGTCAGCACCTAGCTTAAGACCTAATAATTTATCATTAATATCACATTTAGCTGTTAACATAATAATTGGTATGTCTTTTATTTTTTTTATTTTTGGTATAAGATTAAACCCACTTATATCTGGAAGCATAGCATCTAATACTATTACATCAGGTGATTTTTCTAAAATTATATCTAATGCTGTAACTGCATCTTTAGCTAATAAAACCTCATATCCTGCAACTTCCAAAGTAATATTCAGCATTTTTAATATGCTTTCTTCATCATCTACTACTAATACCTTCATAAATTAACCTCCTGTAAGTTTCATTCTAATTATGCAATAAAGTCATAAAAAAAAAATCTTTTATTTTAAATGTTTACAAATTATTTATAAGCGTTTTTTTGTTAATTTTATGTTATACCGATTGACATTTTTATTCAAAAAGAATATCTTAAATATATAAAGGTAAAACAAAATAAATATTTCTTTTTTTAAAGGGGAGTAGTAAAAAATATAACGTCAACATTCTCGGCTTTTGCCTGGTGTTATATACCGTAGTGGTTACGAGACTTTTAATATAAGTATCTTTTTTTAGGATATTTATATTAAAAGTCTTTTTATTTACCCTTTTTTAAAATGAACTATTTAAAATAAATAATTAATTTAGGAGGAGTTTTTATGGCTAATTATTTTAATAAAAGTACAGACAGCGTTTTAAAAGAATTTAATACTTCTAAAAACGGTCTAGACAATAGTACTTTAGAAATGCATAAAGAAAAATATGGACCTAATGCATTAAACGAAAAGAAAAAGAAAAGCTTAGTTACTGTATTTTTAGAACAATTTAAAGACCTTTTAGTTATTATCCTTATCATTGCAGGAATAATTTCTATGGCAACTGGTGAAATTGAAAGTACTATAGTAATTTTTGCAGTAATTATTCTTAATGCAATACTTGGAACTGTTCAACACGTAAAGGCTGAACAATCACTTGGAAGTCTTAAGGCACTCTCTGCACCTCATGCAAAAGTTATGAGAAACGGAATTAAAGTTGAAATTGAATCTAAGGACATTGTCCCTGGTGATATCTTAGTTTTAGAAGCTGGAGATTTAGTTTGTGCTGACGGAAGAATTATAGAAAACTATTCTCTTCAAGTAGCTGAAAGTGCTTTAACTGGTGAGTCAGAAAGTGTTACTAAAACTTCTGATTTAATAGATAAAGACGAGGTTGCTTTAGGAGATCAAATCAATATGGTATTTTCAAGTTCACTTGTAACTTATGGACGTGCACTTGTTGTAGTCACATCTACTGGTATGAATACTGAACTTGGTAAAATCGCAACTTTAATGGAACAAACTCAAGAAAAGAAAACACCACTTCAAATAAGTATGGATGATTTCTCTAAAAAGCTTGCTATTGTAATCTTAGTTATATGTGCAGTTGTTTTTGGATTAAGTGTTTACAGAAACACTCCAGTTTTAGATTCATTAATGTTTGCTGTTGCTTTAGCTGTTGCTGCTATTCCAGAAGCTTTAAGTTCAATTGTAACAATTGTACTAGCTATTGGAACTCAAAAAATGGCAAAAGAAAATGCTATTATTAAATCTTTAAAAGCTGTTGAAGGTTTAGGATCAGTTTCAATTATATGTTCAGATAAAACTGGTACTTTAACTCAAAACAAAATGACTACTAAAGAATTATATGTTGATTCAAAACTTATAGATTCAAAAGATTTAGATTTAAATAGTAAACCTTGCAAATATCTTTTAGATAGTGCTGTTCTTTGTAACGACTCTACTTCTATAGACGGAAAAGAGATTGGTGACCCAACAGAAGTTGCACTTGTTAACTTAGCACATCTATATAATGTAAAAGAACTTGATTTAATAAGTAACTTTGAAAGATTAAAAGAAATACCTTTTGATTCAGACAGAAAACTTATGAGTACTCTTCATAAGATAGATGGTAAAAACACATTATTTACAAAAGGTGCTTTTGATGTACTACTTAATAGAATAACAAATATACTAACTTCTGATGGGGTACGTCCTATAACAGAAGAAGATAAGAGAAACATAATAAATACAAATATGAAACTTTCTCAAAACGGACTTAGAGTATTAGCTTTTGCTTATAAAGAAATACCTGAAATACGTGATTTATCATTAGAAGATGAAAATGGATATACTTTTATAGGATTAATTTCTATGATTGACCCTCCAAGAGTTGAATCTGCTGAAGCTGTTCGTGACTGTATAACAGCTGGTATAAAACCTATAATGATAACAGGAGACCACAAAATCACAGCTTCTGCTATTGCAAAACAAATAGGTATTTTACAAGATGGCGATATGGCTATAGAAGGTCTTGAACTTGATAAAATGTCAGATGAAGAATTAAATAGAAAACTTGAACACATATCAGTTTATGCTAGGGTTTCACCTGAACACAAAATAAGAATAGTTAACGCTTGGCAAAATAAGAGCAAAATCGTTGCTATGACAGGTGACGGAGTTAATGATGCTCCAGCACTTAAACAAGCTGATATAGGTATCGCTATGGGTATTACAGGAACTGAAGTTTCTAAAGATGCTGCTTCAATGATACTTACAGATGATAACTTTGCAACTATCGTAAAAGCTGTTACTAATGGAAGAAATGTGTATTCTAACATTAAGAACTCAATTAAGTTCTTACTTTCAGGTAATACGTCTGGAATAATCGCAGTTTTATATGCAACACTTGCTGCACTTCCAGTACCATTTCATCCTGTACACTTATTATTTATTAACCTTTTAACAGATAGTTTACCTGCTATTGCTATAGGTGTTGAAAAGCCTTCTAAAGACTTATTAAAAGACAAGCCTAGAGATAGTAAGGAATCTATCTTAACAAAAGATTTCATAAAAGAAATCGCACTTGAAGGCTTAGTAATTGCTATATTTACATTAGTAGCTTTCCATATCGGCTTAAATGTTGGTGGTGAAGCTGTAGGAAGTACTATGGCATTTGCAACTTTATGTTTAGCTAGATTATTCCACGGATTCAACTGTCGTGGTAAAAAGTCTATATTTAAAATTGGTTTATTTACAAACAAATTCAGCTGGTATGCTTTCTTAACAGGAGCTGTACTTTTAAATGCTGTATTGTTTGTACCACCACTTCAAAAATTATTTGAAGTTGCACCTTTAAACATTGGTAATATAGGCTTAATTTACTTATTAGCATTCTTACCTACAGTTATAATTCAAGGTGTTAAAGTATTCTTAGATTTCTTCCAAAAAGAAGATTCAGAAGAAGAAAAAGCTTCAATCTAATAAAAATAAAGGTGCCAAAATTTTGGCACCTTTTGTTTTTATCTGTTTAATGACTCTATTATAAAATTGTAAGCAGCTCCTATAAGACCTGCATCGTTTCTGTGTTTACAAACTTCTATCTTAGAACTTATATCTTTCCACCAAGGGATTTCGTTTGCGCACCTTTCAATTTCTTTTATGAAATCTTCTCTAGCGCTAACTCCTCCACCTATTAAGATCTTCTCTGGGTTTAAAGTAGCTGATAGATTCACAACTCCTAAAGCTATTTTTCTATACCAGTTATTTATTATTTCTCTAACGTTTTGATCTTCTTTAGCTTTTTCAAAAACTTCATACCCTTCAACTATATCTTTAGGGTCCATATTTTTGTATTTCATATAATCTAAAACTAAGGATCTAGTAGAAGCGTTTGCACTTATTATAGAATCTTCTATCTTTTCTTTGTTTAAGCCTTCGCAAACCATAAATCCAAACTCTCCAGCTCTAAAGCTATTTCCCCTAACTATCCTATCGTTTAAGTAAATACCTCCACCTATTCCAGTTCCAATAGTTACACATATGAAATCTGAACAGTTAAGTGCGTTTCCGTTAAACTTTTCTGCAAAAGCTGCGCAGTTACCGTCATTTTCAACACTCGCTTTAAAACCTGTTTTAAGTGCTATTATATCTGTAATACTTTTTCCTTCCATACATTTAATTGCATAACAAACTGTAGGAATACCTTTTTCAGCATCTATAAATCCAGGCATACTAATTCCAACGCCTTCTAATTCTTGTATTTCTTTTTCTTTGTTTATAATTTCTAGTATAGGCTTTAAGAATGCTTCTTCTGAGGAACAATCAGTATCAAAAGTATCTTTTTTAAGTACTTTACCTGCAGTATTTACTATCCCATACTTTACTTTTGTTCCACCTATATCAAAAGCTAATATATTTTTCATAATAATCCCCTCCACCCTTACATTACCATATTCTTCTAAAAACTTCTATTTATTTCATAACTTTTCGAAGCAATTGTAATTTGTTTTTAAAAGGTGCAAATCTTATAGGGAATTCAATAAACGTCCCTCTAACTAAAACTGACTTTTTGTGAGAAAAAGTTAAATAGCTTTCTTCTCCGTGATAAGCTCCCATACCACTATTACCAACTCCTCCAAAAGGAAGGCTCGGCGTCGCTACGTGAATTACAGTGTCGTTAATAGTTACTCCCCCTGAAGAAGTGTTACTTAGGATATAATCAATCTTTTCTCTACTTTCAGAAAAATAATATAAAGCTAAAGGCTTTTCTTTTTCTTCTATGAAATCTATTATGCTTTCTAATTTTTCAAAAGTTAGGGTCGGAAAAATAGGTCCAAATATCTCTTCTTGCATTATAGGACTTTCTAAGTCTACGTTTTTAAGGATAGTTGGACTAACGTATTTATCTTTTATCTTTACTTCTCCTCCGTAGAAAAGTTCTCCGCATTTTAAATAATCAGAGAGTCTTTTTACATCACTTTCTCTTATTATTCTAGGGAAGTCTGGACTTTCTTTAGGGTTTTTACCGTACTGAAGCTCTATTTCTTTTACTAAAAGATTTAAAAACTCCTCTTCTATTTCTTTATGAACCGCTAAATAATCAGGTGCTACGCAAGTTTGGCCTGCATTTAAAAGCTTTCCCCAAACTATTCTTTTTGCAGCTAGTTTTAAGTTTGCATCTTTATCTATAATGCAGGGGCTTTTGCCTCCAAGTTCTAACGTTACAGGAATTAAGTTTTTAGAGGCCTCTTTCATAACAATCTTTCCGACTTTTATACTACCTGTAAAGAAGATGTAGTCGAATTTAAAGCTTAAAAGCTTAGAAACTGCTTCTTTTCCTTCTGAAGGCGCAACAACTTTAATATACTCTTCTTTAAAGTTTTTATTTATTATTTCTTCTAAAGCTTTTGCTGTGTTTATAGAAGCTTCAGAAGGCTTTAAGATTGCACAGTTACCAGCTGAAATCGCTCCTATAAGGGGAGCTATAAGTAGTTGAAAAGGATAATTAAAAGGTCCTATTATTAAAACTACTCCGTAAGGCTCTTTGTAGATATAGTTTCTTGATGGAAAGTAAACTATAGAACTTTTTACCCTCTTTCTTTTTGCAAAGCTTTTTAGCTTTTTTATGTGAAGGTTTATCTCGTCGTAAACAACTCCAATTTCAGCCATATATCCTTCAAAATACGACTTTGCTAAATCCTTTTTTAAAGCTTCTAATATTTTTTCTTCATTTTCTTTTATTATTTTTTTTAAAAGATTTAGTTTATTTATTCTAAAATCTAAATCTTTTGTGTGTCCTTTTTTAAAGTATTCTTTTTGAATATTAAATGATCTTTCTAAATCCCCCATAGTTTTTCACCTCTTAAGTTTGATTTATTATTTATTATAATATAAATAATTAGTATTAAACATCTTTAAAGGAATATTAAACTCAGGTAAGCCTGACGCGTAAGGTGCTATTTCGTAAGATCCGTAATATATAACTAAATTTTCTCCATTTAAATAAAATTTTGTGTTTTCATCTACTCCTTTAAATAAAGCACCGCTATCAAAATACTTTTCTTTATCTTTTGAAATTTGACTTTTAATTTCTGAATTTATTACTTTTTTATAATCGTAACCCTTTTTAAATAATTTATCTAAAGTTAATGAATAGCCTGTTTTTCTATCTAAAGTATAAGCTCTTTTAGTAGTTATACCGTGAGCTCCACCTGTGAATTGGTAATAGTCAATAAAAAAGCTTAAAACATCTTTTTTGTTTTCAGTAACAGAATATTCAGCGTAAAGCTGAAATGGGTAATTACAGATATAACCTGTTTTTTTGTACTCATTTATAACAACTTTAGTATCGTTTATCCACCCTTTAGTCCACATATCTATCTCGTTACTTGTATGTTTTAGATTTTCCGACTCTAAAATCGGGATTTTAACTTTAACTTCTAAGCATTTATTAGAACTTTCAATATCATTCGTCTTAACTATTTCCACATCTGTTTGAAGGGCATTTGCACTTATCAACAGGGTCTGTGCAAAAAGTAAAGTTATTAGACTTATCCACAAAAACAAAAACCCTTTACATGTCCTTTTTCTCATTTTCACCACTATCCTTTTTCTACATTTTTTTTAGAAATATTATCTTTTCTTATATCATTCCCTATTTTCCAAATATTATCTACAGCAGTATCAACAAGTTTTAAACAAGTTATCCACAGGCAATTGTGAATAATGTTAGTAATTTTATTCCTTTTCTTCAATAAATAAAAAAACAACCACAAACATTTAAGTTTTTGTGGTTGCTTTCGTTCGTATTATTCTTTTTCTTTAGATGAACTTCTGATAAGTTTATTTATTCCTTTAAGTTCACCCTCTGTCATATATCTCCACTCTCCAGTTCTTAAACCATCGAGTTTTACGTTCATAATCCTAATTCTTTTAAGCTTTTTAACTTCATACCCTAAAGCTTCGCACATCCTTCTTATCTGCCTATTCATTCCTTCTGTTAAAATAATTCTAAAAGTATATGCATTTTCTTTAGATACAAGGCATTTTTTAGTTACTTTATCTAAAATCTTTATTCCATTACCCATTCTCTTTATAAAATTTTCATCTATTTTTTTATCTACTGTTACTATATATTCTTTTTCGTGGTTGTTTCCAGCTCTTAAAATCTTATTGACTATATCTCCGTCATTAGTCATAAAAATTAATCCTTCTGAATCTTTATCTAACCTTCCTATATTAAATATTCTTTTTTCGTGATTTATAAAATCAACAATATTACCTTTTATCTTCTTTTCTGTAGTACAAGTTATTCCAACTGGTTTATTTAAAACTATATAAACTAATTCCTCTTCTTTTGAAATAAGCTTTCCATCTACTTTTACCTTATCTGAAGATTTAACTTTAGTTCCCATAGATGCTTTCTCACCATTTATATAAACTCTTCCAGACTCTATAAGTTTATCTGCTTCTCTTCTAGAACAAATTCCAGTTTCACTTATATATTTATTTAGCCTTATTTCTTCACTTCTATCTTCGTGAACTATTATCTTTTTAGCATCTACTTTAGGCTTTTTAGTTTTTTTAGGTTTATATTCAATATTTGAATTATTATTATTTTTAAATCTTCTTTTGCTCATTAATATACCTCGATAAATTTTAAGTTTAACTATTTTCTTTTTGCATTATTTCATTTAGCTTGTGCTCTGTTCCTGCATTATTTATTACTAATTCTATTTTATTATCTATAATATACCTTCCTGTTTTTTCAAGCATACCATATTTTATAGGGTCGCCAGTAATAGATACAAATATTCTTCCTTCTGGCACCATACCATTATCTTTAGAATACTTAAGCACATTTCTTAAAACTTCATCAAAATCTTCGTTTAAGCCTCCTAATTCATTTAACATTTCTTTTCCTCTGTCCGTTGAAGAATAAATATAGATTACTCTACCAAAAGGATTAACATCAAGCTTAACTTGTGATGTAGTTTTTATTAAAATCGTGCTATCTATCTTTTTATATTGATGATAAAAAACAGAAACTCCAGTTATTATTAAAAGAATAACTATAGCTATAGGGATTTTAAAATCCTTTAAACTCTTTTTCTTAGTTCCAAAGCCTTCTCTTCCAACTTTTGAATCTTTATCCCTTTTAACTTTTTTGAATTCTCCAACACTAGTTAAAAGATACATAATTCTTTTAGTTAGAGATAAAACCATACCTTTATTTTCTATTCCTTTTGTAATACTTATAACATTATCAAAATCACTTTAAGTATCATTATCTAAAGTTTCATCTATTTCTTCTTTAGATTCTTCAGATTCTTCACTATCTTTATCTTCTTCTTTTTTTTCAACATCTAAGCTAACTACTTTATTATCGCTTTCATATGTTTCTTTTACTTATTCTACCTCTTCTATTTCTATGATTTGTCCATTTTCCGTTATTCTAAGATAGTCTTGAACTAATTTATAATAAGGATTTGCAAATATAACTATATATGCAATTAAATAATCATTCCATCTTTCAACAAAACTTTTAGATATAAAGGTAGTTCTTCTTAATTCTCTTATAGGTAACTCTTTATCTTTTTGAAATTTTTCTAATATTTCTAAGTTACTTGTTATATAAAGAGCTAAATTTAAAATTATATTTCTTTGTTTAATGCTTGGCTCTAATACTACAAGGTCTTTAAGTAAAACTTTATAATCATATAATTCGTTTATTATTTCATTTATTTGTTTTCTTCTAGCCGCGTCTATAGATTCACCAACTGCAAATAAGGCCGGTGAATCTTCGCTAAAACTGTATTTATTCTTTTCGAATTTTTCCACGCACAAACCCTCCCCCCAAAAAACGTTGTCTATATATAAATTTTTATATTTTTTATTAAGCTATTATGTAATAATTATACCTTAAATATCTTCTTATTTTAAATAAATTAACATTAAAAATAAAATAATAATCACTTTTTGGAAATATTTATATAATATATTAATCAATGTTTTATAGGTTTAATATGAATTCAAATATTATATATGTTGATTTTAGATATAAAAGGCGAAAGGTATCTTACCTATACTTATTTATAATTTTCTTTTATGTTAAACTTATAGAAGAAATAATTAACACATAAGAGGTGATTATATGCGTATAGGTCAAGGGTATGATGTCCACAAATTAGTTAAAGAAAGAGACCTTATCTTAGGAGGAGTTAAAATTCCTTACGAACTTGGTCTTTTAGGTCATTCAGATGCTGATGTTTTAGTTCATGCTATTATGGATTCCTTACTTGGAGCTTCTGCACTTGGGGATATCGGAAAACATTTCCCAGATACTGATCCTAAATATAAAGGAATTTCTAGTATTAAATTATTAGAACATGTAGGTAAATTATTAAAAGAAAATAATTACTCAATAAATAACATAGACGCAACTATAATAGCACAAAGACCAAAAATGGCTCCTCACATACAAAGTATGAGAGAAAATATCTCTAAAGCATTAGATATTGATTTAGATAAAATTAATGTTAAAGCTACGACTGAAGAAGGCTTAGGTTTTACTGGTGAAGGACTTGGAATCTCTTCTCAAAGTATAACTTTACTAACAAAAATCTAAACATAAAACAAAAGGTTTTTCACAAAAGTGAAAAACCTTTTTAATTTATATAATTTTATTTTCTTCTTTTCTTCTACTCCAATATATAACTATAGCTATTATAGCTGATATTCCCATTAAATATGGATAGTATAAATATTTCATAATAGCAAAAGGTGATAAGCCGGCTAGTCCCGCTGCTGAAATTAACTGAGCTCCGTATGGAATTATTCCTTGAACTGTACAAGAAAACATATCCATTATTCCAGCTACTCTCTTTCCTTCTAAACCTGTTTCATCTGATATCTCTTTTGCTATAGGACCTACTGTTACTATTGCAATAGTATTGTTTGCTGTACAAGCGTCTACAATCGCAGATAAGAAACCTATTCCAAGTTCTGCTCCCATCCTTGTTTTAAATTTCTTTAAGCCTTTTTCTAATATAAATTCTATTCCGCCATTATATTTTATAAGTGCTATTGTTCCTGCAATTATTATTGAAATAATTATAAGTTCACTCATTCCACCTATACCTTCTGATGCGCTCTTAAAGAATGTTATTAAATCTAAGCTTCCTGTAAAAATCCCTATAGCTCCTGATAAAATAAGACCTCCAAGTAAAACAAATATTACATTAACTCCTAAAAGAGCTGTAACTATTACTCCTATATAAGGTACTATCTTTATTAAACTGTAATCAAAATTCCCTATAGAATAAGTGTCATAACCTGCTGTTATAACTGCAAATATTATAGCTGTTATTATTGCAGCCGGAAGAACTATTTTAAAGTTCATTTTAAACTTGTCCTTCATCTCACAACCTTGAGTTCTAGTTGCTGCAATTGTAGTGTCTGATATTATAGAAAGGTTGTCCCCAAACATAGCACCACTTACTACAGCCCCAACTATTATAGCTACAGGAATCCCTGTTTTTTCTGAAATTCCAACTGCTATAGGAACAAGTGCAACTATAGTTCCCATAGATGTTCCTACAGAAAGTGCTATAAAGCAAGCTATTATAAATATACCTGAAACTAATATGTTACCTGGAAGTATTGATAATCCTAAGTTTACTGTAGAATCAACAGCTCCCATAGCCTTTGCAACAGTTGCAAAAGCACCTGCTAAAACAAATATTAATATCATTAAGATTATGTTAGGCTCTCCAGCCCCTTTGCAAAATATCTCAAGCTTTTTATCGAAATTCACCTTTTTATTCATAATAAGTGCAACGATAGCTGATATTAAAAATGGTACTATAACTGAAACAGCATAAAAATCTTTAGCAAGATATGCTATTCCTATGTACGATAATATAAATACTAATAAGGGCAAAAGTGCAAAAATGTTTCCTTTTTTTTCTTTCATTGTTATCTCCTCCAAATAGTTTAAGTCTATCAAGAGTTTGTATAAAACAAAAAAGCTTCCGATAGAATCAGAAGCTTAAATAACAATACAATATACTCCTCTTATCTATCAGGTATAACCTGCTGGAATTAGCACCAATATATAGAGATAGATATACTAAATGCGCATAATGATTTCTCACTACACGTAACTATCTTTCAACTACAAAGGTTGCTGGGTTTCATCGGGCCAGTCCCTCCACCACTCTTGATAAGACTTTTAAATTTTCTATGATTTTCATTCTAACAATGATATATATAGTTGTCAACTTTTTTAGAATAAGTTTTACATAGTTTCAGAAAGTTTTTTAAGGAATATTTCCCTTAATTCGCCTGCTTTTATTCTGTCTCTTGGAGCTTTTAAGCAAACTTCTTTCCACTCTTCTACAGTTAATCCACCGAATTTTTCTTCAATATCAGTATTTATTTTTAATGCATCTTCTATGAAATCACAAAGTTCGTCTGTTGTTTTATAGACTTTTAGATATAAGAATTTAGTACTGTCACCTAACCAAAATTTGTTGAATTTTCTTGAAAACTTAACAAGCCCTCTAACGATATCACTATCTTGAGAGTCCCAAAGTGCTCTTACTTCGTTGTATTCTTTAAGCATTTCATCAGCTTCTTCTTTTGTTATCTTTTTCTTACTAAGACCATCTGCTATAGTATTACTTACAGTATCAAAAGGAACGTCTGTAAATACTTTTTCTGTGCCATATATCCATTTATAAAAAAATTCTTGTAAGAAAGAATACTGAATATACCCTAAAAGAGCTTTTGCACTAGGAAAATATGCGTATACGTTTTCAATGCCGTTATTATTAGAGAAGCATAATGAGTGCATGTAAATAGATTTTTCGCTCGGTAATGTGTTCATGAACATATGACCTCTAATTGTCTTGTTCTTTTCGACCATTTCACTCCAATAATCGAATGTGTTGTAAGATTCCCTCATAAATATCACCTTTCTTTCAAATAATCTATATAATATATTATACCATTTATTTTGATTTTTACCCTTTTTTACTAAAATATTTATAAAATATACATTTATATATTTTTATCTTATAATTGTAATATACTTATTTATTTTGCATTTTAGGAGGCTAAAACTTGTATTTTTGTGAAATTTGTAAAAAACCTGCTGATATTCATCACATCGTTCACCGCAGTGAAGGCGGTTTAGATATAGAATTAAATTATATGTATCTTTGCGAGGAACATCACAGAGGTAAAAACGGACCCCATCACTCTTTAGAGACAGATCTTTTTTATAAAATTAATCTTCAAAAGAAGCTTTATAAAATTCTAACTAAAAGATACTATTCTATAAAAGAACTAATGATTATTTTTAGTACAACCTCTAATAAAATAAAAAAATTAACGCGTAATATAAAACTGTATAAAGAAGGCTTTAACAGGGATGATATTATCCTATCTTTTATGGGTGGCTCCTTTTATACAGATGAAATATTAGAAGATATAAAATTAAAATTGCTTTTAGATAGCATTTAATTACTTTAATTATTATTTATGATTTTAAGAAATTTTATACTATTTGCATATAAAATAAATTTTTTTTATTTATTGACATCTTAAAATCTAATAACTATAATTAGATATAAATTAACTTATAAATAACACGTTGATGAGAAGAGTAAGGTGAAATCTCACTTTCAGAGAGAAGATATATCGCTGTAATTATCTTTATTTGAGCTTACCTGAAAACTACCTCGGAGTGACTCTAATCAAGTCCGTCTTTGTCACGTTACGACAAATTGAGTGATTCTTATTTTTTAAGAATAACTAGAGTGGAACCACGGGTATTATCCTCGTCTCTATATTTTTTAGAGACGGGGTTTTTTTATTTTAGTAAAGAACTTAAATGTTTAAATATAAATATACGAAAGGAGTTTTAAAAATGATAAAAATTAATTTAAAAGATGGATCAGTTAAAGAATTCGAAGCTGGCGCTTCTGTTTTAGATATAGCTAAAGGAATAAGTGAAGGTTTAGCTAGAAATGCTTTTTGCGGTATAGTAAACGGCGAAGTAGTAGATTTAAGACACAAAGTTAACGAAGATAGCGAGGTTGAAATCTGTACTTTCGATTCAAAAGAAGGTAAAGATGCTTTAAGACATACAGCTTCTCACGTTTTAGCTTACGCTGTAAAAAGATTATTCCCTGAAGCTAAAATAGCTATAGGACCTGCTATAGAAGACGGCTTCTACTACGATTTTGATAAAGAGGGTTCATTCTCAACTGAAGATTTAGAAAAAATCGAAGCTGAAATGAAAAAAATAATAAAAGAAAACCCTCAAATCGAAAGATTTGAATTACCTAGAGACGAAGCTTTAGAGCTTATGAAAGATGAGCCTTTCAAAGTAGAACTTATAAAAGATATACCTTCTGATGAAGTAATTTCATTTTACAAAATAGGAGATTTCGCAGACCTTTGCGCAGGACCTCACGTAATGTCACTTAAACCTATGAAAGCTATCAAACTTCTTAGAAGTGCTGGAGCTTACTTTAAAGGTGATGAAAAAAATCCTATGCTTTCAAGAATCTACGGAACTGTATTCTTAAAGAAAAAAGAATTAGACGATCATTTAGAAGCTTTAGAAGAAGCTAAAAAGAGAGACCACAACAAATTAGGAAGAGAATTAAAATTATTCACAACTAACGAAGCTGTAGGTCAAGGTCTTCCTCTAATAATGCCAAAAGGAGCTAAAATAATCCAAGTTCTTCAAAGATGGATTGAAGACGAAGAAGAAAAACGTGGATACCTTTTAACTAAAACTCCTTATATGGCTAAGAGCGATCTTTACAAAATTTCAGGACACTGGGATCACTATAAAGACGGAATGTTTGTACTTGGAGATGAAGAAAAAGACGACGAGGTTCTTGCTTTAAGACCTATGACTTGTCCTTTCCAATACGCAATCTATAACTCAGAACAACACAGTTATAGAGATCTTCCAAAAAGATATGCTGAGACTTCAACTTTATTTAGAAACGAATCATCAGGAGAAATGCACGGGCTTATAAGAGTTAGACAATTCACTTTAGCTGATGGTCACTTAGTTGTAACTCCAGAGCAATTAGAAGATGAATTTAAAGGCGTAGTTAGCTTAGTAGATTACGTAATGACTACTCTAGGAATAGAAAAAGACATTACTTACAGATTCTCAAAATGGGATCCAAACAACAGAGAAAAATATATAGATAATCCAGATGCTTGGAACAAAACTCAAGATATAATGAGAACTATATTAGACCACTTAAACATCGATTATATTGAAGCTGATGATGAAGCTGCTTTCTACGGACCAAAGCTTGATATTCAATTCAAAAATGTCCACGGAAAAGAAGATACAATAATCACAATTCAAATAGACTTTGCTTTAGCTGAAAGATTCGATATGACTTACATCGATCAAAACGGTGAAAAACAAAGACCTTATATCATCCACAGATCATCAATCGGATGTTATGAAAGAACTTTAGCAATGCTTATAGAAAAATATGCAGGTGCATTCCCAACTTGGTTATCACCAGTTCAAGCAAAAGTTCTTCCACTTTCAGATAAATACAACGAATATGCTGAATCAATCGTAAGCGACTTAAAAGCATACGGAGTAAGAATCGAAGGTGATTACAGAGCTGAGAAGCTTGGTTACAAAATAAGAGAAGCTAGACTTGAAAGAACTCCTTACATCTTAGTAGTTGGAGAAAAAGAAATGAACGACAAAACTGTTTCAGTTAGAAGCAGAAAGAACGACGACGAAGGTTCAATTTCTTACGAAGACTTTAAAGCTAGAATCCTTAAAGAAATAGCAAACAAAGAAAAATAATAAAATTAAAGCAGTATCTGTTACCAGATACTGCTTTTTTCTTTATATCCTAGATAGCGCCGCATCCATATCAACTATTAAGTCTTCTAAATCCTCTATCCCAATTGAAAATCTTATTAAATCTTCGCTTATTCCACTCTTTATTTGTTCTTCTTTTGTTAGTTGGTTGTGAGTTGTTGTTGCTGGGTGTAAAAGCGATGACCTTGCATCTCCTAAATGTACAACTAAAGAAGAAAGCTTAAGTTCTCTCATCAAAGTTTTAGCAGAAGCTACTCCCCCTTTTACTCCAAAAGTTATAATTCCAGATGCCCCACCTTTTAAGTATTTATTAGCTCTTTCATATTCTTTATTCCCTTCTAACAAAGGATAATTAACCCACTCTATTTTAGGATGTTTTTCTAAATACTTAGAAAACTCTAATGCATTATTAGAATGTTTTATCATCCTTAAGTGAAGTGTTTCAAGACCTAAATTAGTAAGGTATGCATTAAAAGGTGACTGTGCATTCCCTAAATCTCTTATTAATGTAACTCTTAACTTAGTTATATAAGCTGCATTTTTAAAGGTTTTTGTGTAGCTAAGTCCATGGTAACTAGGATCTTCTTCTACTAAATCATTAAATTTTCCGTTTTCCCAGTTAAAATTACCTCCATCTACTATCATTCCACCTAAAGCTTGAGCGTGACCGTCTGCATACTTTGAAGTTGAATGAACTACGATATTTGCACCAAGTTTTAGTGGATTACAGTGAATTGGTGTAGCTACCGTGTTATCAACTACAAAAGGTATATCTAGAGCTTTAGAAACTTCACTAAACTTTTCAAAGTCTAAAATATTTAACCCTGGATTTCCTATAGTTTCCCCGTATATAAGCTTTGTATTTTCTCTTGCTTCACTTAATATTTCTTCTTTAGAAGCTTCAGGGTTAACAAATGTTACGTCTATCCCCATCTTTTTTAAATTTATTTTAAAAAGATTTACTGTACCTCCGTATAAGGTTTGTGCTGAAATAATGTGATCCCCATTTTTACATATATTTAAAACAGCATTTAAAATAGCAGCTTGTCCTGTAGATGTAGCTACAGCAGAAACTCCTCCTTCAAGCATGCAAAACTTCTTTTCTAAAGCTTCTACTGTAGGATTTGATATTCTAGAATAAAGATGCCCCTCTTCTTCTAAATTAAATAATCTTTCTACAAAATCAGGATCATCATACTTATAAGTAGTACTTTGAACTATAGGTAAAACCCTAGGTTCTGTAGCTTTAGGTTCGTAGCCTCCTTGCACGCAGATAGTACCTTTTTTACAATCTTTTATCATAATATAGCCCCCTTAAAATTATATATCTATTATTTCATTTTCAGTAATAATTGAATCTACCTTTAAATCATGTTCCTCTGTTTCTATCTCTTCTATAAGTTGCAATTCATAAGCTAGTGCTATCTTTTTTATATCAGATTTTATATCTTTTAAATATTTATCATAATATCCTTTGCCGTAGCCTATTCTATTTCCACTTCTATCAAATGCCACCCCAGGCATTATAATTAAATCGAACTCTTCTCCGTCTATATCTGACTTTTCCCCAATTGGTTCTAAAATTTTAAACTTACTCTCTATTAAATTATTTAATGAAGTTATTTTTAAAGCTATCATTTCTTCTTCTAAAACTTTTGGAACAAAAACTTCTTTTCCTTCTCTAAGCATAATTTCTATAAGACTTTTAGTATTTATTTCTGAGCCAAAGCCAATATAAATAAATATTTTTTTTGCTCTCTTATAGCTATTTAAGCTTATTAAATTTTTAAATATTTTAGAATCTTTTAAACTATTTTCTTCTTTTTTTAAATCTCTTTTAGCTATAATACTTTTTCTAATATTTCTTTTGTTTGATTTTATAGTTTCTTTTGATTTATTCATTTGTATCACCCCAAAATTAATTAAAATATCAGGGATGCTAAATACTTCTATTTAACATCCCTTAAAATTATCTTCCTATTACAACTTCTACTTTTTTAATATTGAAATCACATTCATCTGAAATTTCGTAATGCTCTAGATATTTATCTAATATTATTCCGCTATCTTTTAAGAAGAATTCATTTAATCCAACTTCAAATCTAACTTCAGAACCTGCAAGTGGTAAGAAGTATACAACTTCATCGTCGTAATTATCTAGCATATAATTTAATATTTCTTCTGTTAAAACGTTACATATAACTAAATACCCAACTTCCATACCTCTCTTTTTATGAATTAAAGCATAGATGTTTGTATCACTTCCATAGAAGTTTCTTTCCTTTATTCTAACATTATATTTACTACTATAGAAAGTAGTAATAGCTTTTTCTTGCATCTCAAATTTATGAATATCTGATAATGATAACTTGTTTAAAGTATTTGCACTATATTCTCTAATTAATCTTACTAATTCATCATACTTAATTTCAGCACCATTTAAAGATGCTGTATCTTTTACGATAACCCTCTCAACAACTTGCTCCACTTTATCTTCCACCTCTTCAATAATTTTACTTGCACAAGCTTCTTTAAAAGCTTCATTTGCTTTAGTTTCTTCAATTATTTCTTCGGTTACTATATCAATCTCTTCTTCGATTATCTCTATTTCTTCAGTTTCTTTAACTTCTTCTATTATTTCTAAGTCGTTATTCAAATCTTCTAAAGTTTCAAGTGGAATTTCTATAAGTTCAATATCATCATAGTCATCAAGAATATCAATTTCGTCCTCTTTTTCATTCATTAACTCTTTTAAAACTTCCTTTTGAAGTTCTTCTTCATAAATCTCTGTTTCGCTTTTAAGCATTACTACATCACCTACAATTTTAAATTTAGGTGATTCTTCAATCGCTCTTAAAATATCGTCTTTATTTATTTTAGGAAACCAGGTAAAAACTACAGTAGTTTTCATCTGTCTTAATCCTATAAGCATCAATTCCAATCTACTTAACATTTCTTCCATAACTGCACCCTCCACTACCCTTTGTTATATTTTTCTATATATTCTATTTTATAGTAGTATTGATTTTTTTACAATATTTTCTACAATATATTTTGAGGTAAATAAAAAAAGGTCGGAAAAACCGACCTCTTACTATTCTACATATGCTATTACTTCTACTTCGCAAAGAACCTTTTTAGGAAGTTCTTTAACTGCAACGCAAGATCTTGCTGGAGCATTTTTTATATATTCTGAATATACTTGATTAAATTCTCCAAAATCAGCCATATCATCTAAGAAACAAGTAGTTTTTATAACTTTATCAAAAGAAGTTCCAGCTTCTTTTAATACAGCCTCTAAATTTTCCATAACCTTCTTAGTTTGAGTTTTTATATCAGTTCCAACAATTTCAGAAGTAGCTGGATCTATTGCTATTTGCCCTGATGTAAATACCATATCTTTAAATTTTATTGCTTGTGAATAAGGTCCTAAAGCTTTAGGTGCCTTGTCAGTATGTACTTTATTTAACATACCTTTCATCTCCTCTCATATATCTCTTTACTTGATTATATTATTAGAGTAAATTTCAGTCAACAAATCTAATTTACTCTAATCTAAAAATAATCTATAAAAAATAAAAATGCTAAGAGTTAATCTTACTCTTAGCATTTATTTTTATTCTTTGCTTAAATTTTGTAAATCTTCAATGACCATATTTAAGACATCAATCTTAGCACGTGCTGAATCATTAGTAGGTAACCATTCTAAACCATGTTCTAATGATTCTCCTGCTCCTTTGTACTCTTCAATAAGCTCTAAGATTTTTTCTTCCATCTCTTCTCTACCTCTTTCCCTAAAAATTCTACTTTATTACTATTTCATAAATTTACTAATTTTATTCAACAGTAACTGATTTTGCTAAATTTCTAGGTTTGTCAATATCGCATCCCTTTTCACTTGCAACATAGTAAGCTAATAATTGCATATGGATTGCTGCAAGAATTGGTGCAAATGAATCATCTACTTCAGGTATAGTTAATACCTTGTCTGAAATTTCATTTACTTTCTTTACATCATCAAAAGATACTCCATATATCTTAGCTCCTCTTGATTTGATTTCTACTATATTACTTACCATTTTATCTATTAAATCTCTCTGTAATAGAGTTGATACGACTTTTGTTCCATCTTCTATTAAGGCTATAGTTCCATGTTTTAGTTCTCCACCTGCATAAGCTTCTGAATGAATATAAGATATTTCTTTTAATTTAAGTGATGCTTCAAGTGATAATGCAAAATCTGCACCCCTTCCTAAGAAGAATATATCTTTTTCATCTTTTAATTCTTTTGCGATATCTAAAACCTTCTCTTTATCTTCTAATACTCCTAAGACTTTCTCAGGAATACTTAGTAGTCCGCTTTTTAATTCATTTAATCTTTCAATATTTACTTTTTCCATTAGTTCTGCAAAGTATATTGCTATCATGTGCATAACTGCAACTTGTGTTGTGTATGCTTTTGTTGATGCTACTGCAATTTCAGGACCTGCCATAGTATAAATAACACTATCTGCTTCCCTTGAAATAGTACTTCCTACAACATTAGTTATAGCTAAAGTTTTTGCACCTAATCTTTTGCAATCTCTAAGTGCTGCTAAAGTATCAGCAGTTTCACCTGATTGACTTAAAACTATTAACATAGATTTTTCTGTAACTATTGGGTTTCTATATCTAAATTCTGATGCTATATCAACTTCAACTGGTATTCTAGCTAATCTTTCTATAGCTTCTTTTCCCATTAAACCAGCATGATACGCTGTACCGCATGCAACTATATAAATTCTATCTATACCTTCTAATTCCTCTTTTGTTAACTTAAAATCTTCAAAAGTTATAGGTTTACCTTCTATAACTCTACCACTCATAGTATCTTTTAAAGCTTTTGGTTGTTCGTGAATTTCTTTAAGCATAAATGAATCATATCCACCTTTTTCTGCTGAATCTGCATTCCAAGTTACGTGGTATATCTCTTTAGATAAAGACTCTCCTTTATCGTTAAATAGTTTTACTCCGTTTTCATCTATTAAAACAAACTCATTGTCATCTAAAAGATATACATTTCTAGTTCTGTTTAATACTGCTGGTATATCTGATGCAATAAAGTTTTCATCTTCTCCTAAACCTACTATAAGAGGACTATCTTTTCTTACTGCTATAAGTTTGTTTGGTTCTCTTTCAGAGATTACACCTATAGCATAACTTCCTTGAAGCTCTTTAGTAGCTTTAACTACTGCTTTAAATAGATCTCCCTCATAATAATGCTGTATAAGGTTTGGTATAACTTCAGTATCAGTTTCTGATTTAAATTCTACACCTTCTCCCTTAAGCTTTTCTCTAAGCTCTAGGTAGTTTTCTATAATACCGTTATGAACAACAGCTATTTCTCCTTTAAAACTACGGTGTGGATGAGAGTTTACATCTGATGGTTCCCCGTGAGTTGCCCATCTTGTATGACCAATCCCGATTTTACCATTTAGGTTATTCTCCTCTAAATCTTTTTCTAAGTTAGCTAATCTGCCTTTATGCTTCTTAATTTCTATAGAGTCATTTTCTAATACAGCTACACCAGCTGAATCATAGCCTCTATACTCTAACTTAGATAATCCCTCCACTAAAAAGTTTGTTGCCTGTCCTTTTCCTAAATATCCTACTATTCCGCACATAATTAAAAACCTTCCTTTTGCGATAAAATCTATTTTTTTATTCAATTTTCAAAGAACTCTATTTTTTTAAAAAACTCTCTAGCAGATATTAACAGGCATAATTATCCTAGAGAAACTTGTCTTTTTAAAACAAAGTTATAAAATGCACCGGGCTAAATTTGTGCTAATGATTGCTCAATTAGTTTTGCTAGCCGTTAACGGTAGTGCTATACCGTGAAGTATCCGCCGAAAAATTCGATAAACTTCATCCTCGTCAACTTAAGTGAGATTCCAAATCTTTGATTTGGTTAATCGAACTTATCCAGAGAACGTATGTGATCTGGATTTCCTTTAACCTATTAAATCTTCCATTTGGTTAATCGAACTTATCCAGAGAACGTACGTGATCTGGATTTCCTTTAACCATTTAAATCTTTGATTTTGTAGAGTGAGCTACACACACTAATTTTAAAATATATTTTTCTAAAAATAATTAAGATTAAATTCCGCTATCTTAAAATCTATTTTTAAATATAATTTACTCTTAGCTTTAAAAGTCCAACTACTTTTGCTTATTAGTTAGGCGAGATATTTTATTTATCTCTAACCCCTAATTTAAGCTTTTATCTATTTACTTAAGTTCTGGCGCTTTAAAAATTCTTTATTAATTTTTCAAATATAATTAATCCTATCCTCTCCTTTTATATACTTTATGCCTCTCTCCCATAATATCACATTTTTTTCATTTGTCTATATATTATAATATTTTCATTTCTTAATTTTTGCTAATATTTTTTAATGTTATTTACTAATTTTATCTAGAATCATATTGTTTTTTTGTGCTTTAGTCATTTTCTTTATAGCATATTCCCTTTTCATAGCATCGCTTTTTTCTTCAAACTCTTCATAATAAACTAATTCTAAAGGGCCTCTACCTTTAGTATATTTTGCTCCCTTTCCTTCTGAGTGTGCTTTGAACCTTTTTTCTATATTGTTTGTCCACCCTGTATAAAGACTACCATCATTACACCTTAATACATACACATAATTCATCACTTTTCCTCCTTTATATTGATTTTTTTACATTTTATGTTATAATTTCCCTTATAAACATATTAGGGAGGGACCTTGCTTGTTAAACAAAAATATTATAATAAACGCTAGTGATTTTGGGCTTTCTAACGCTGTTAATTACGGAATAATAGATTCATTTAAAAACGGCGTAGTAACATCAACAGAAATCATATGTACAACTCCAGGTTTTGAGCACGCTGTTAATTTAGCTTTAGAAAATCCTGATTTAGATATTGGTGTTCATTTTTCACTTACTCTTGGTGAACCTATTTGTAAAGATTATAAACACATATTAGCTCCAAATGGAACTATGAAACAAGATTATGAATACCTTGCTACTATTCCAGTAAACGTTATTAAATCAGAATTAGACGCTCAATTAAAAAAAATATTGTCATCTGGAATAAAACCAACCCATATCACTTTTCATCATACTCCTTGTATTATACCAGAAATACTTAACTTAGCTTCTCAGATTTCACTTAAAACTGGTATGGTATTAAGGGCTTATGCAGAAAGAGAACTAAAATCAAAATTTTTGAAAAAATACATATATAAGAACTCATTTGATATTGATTTTTTTAGAGAAAAGATAGAAACCTTTAATGATTTCAAACGGGTTTTTAATGAACATATTCATAAAAATAACATAGAAATAAACTGTCAACCTGGATATATTGATAGCTTTTTACTAAAGTCTAGTTGCTACACATTTGGGCGTTTAAATGAATTAAATATACTTTGTTCAAATGAAATAAAAGAGATAATATCCATAAACGGTTATAAATTATTAAATTATCGCGAATATTAATAAATTCGCGATTTTTTTTATAAATTTGACTTGTAATTGACACATTAATATAATAGAATAACAAAATAAAGTTAGTCGACTAACTAATTTAGGAGGTTTTATCTATAATGTATGATTCAAATTTTTCATCTATCTTCAGGAAAGTATTGAGATTACATTTTTCTTTAATCCACGCAGAACTTGATAAGCTCGGTTTATATCCTGGTCAACCCCATCTTTTAACATCTCTATTAAAAAAAGATGGCCAAAGCCAAAAGGAGATTTCTAATTGTCTTTTGATTAAACCAGCAACAATAACTGTTATGATTAAGCGTTTAGAAAAAAATGGTTTCATTTATAAACGACCAGATGAACTTGATGGAAGAATTTCTAGAATCTTCTTAACTGATAAAGGCAGAGATGCATGCACTAGGCTTAAAGAGGTTTCTGAAAATATCGATGAAGTTTGTTTAAAAAACTTTTCAAAAAAAGATTCTGAAGAATTAAATATTTTATTAAATAAGATGAAAACTAATTTAGAGGCTCACAAAAATTTATAAAAGGAGTGAATTTGATGTTAAAGATTTTTAAGCATCTTAAGCCATACAAAAAGGAATTATTCTTTGTATTAGTTCTTTTATTTATACAAACTATGGCTCAATTATATCTTCCTACCCTTCTTTCGGATATAGTTAACACGGGAATAATGACTGGTGATATAAACTATATTCTTAAAATCGGTGGAATAATGATACTAATAGCATTCGTTGGTAGTGCTAGTACAATATTTGCAAGTTACATCTCTTCAAAAATATCTATGGGATATGGTAGAGATTTAAGAAGAAAAATTTTCACAAAAGCAGAAACTTTTTCTTTAGGTGAGATAGACCAAGTTGGAACTGCTTCACTAGTTACTAGAACTACAAACGACGTTAACCAAGTACAACAAGTTGTACTTATGATACTAAGAATGATGGTTACAGCACCACTTATGTGTATTGGTGGTATTATTATGGCTGTTTCTGTTAATAAGGAATTATCTCTAATACTTTTAATCTCAATGCCAATAGTTGTTATAGCTATTCTTGTTATAGGTAAACTTGGTATGCCGCTATTTAAGGCAATGCAAAGTAAACTAGATAACATAAACAAAGTTCTTCGTGAAAACTTAACTGGTATAAGAGTTATAAGAGCTTTTAATCGTCAAGATTACGAAGTTAAAAGATTTGAAAAAGTTAATGATGACTTTACTCAAAATGCAATTAAAGTTAATAAAATAATCGCAACACTAATGCCTTTATTAATGTTAATTTTAAACTTAACTTCTGTTGCTATACTTTGGTTTGGTTCAAAGAGAGTTGATACTGGAGTTATGGAAGTTGGTAACTTAATGGCATTCTTACAATACGTTATGCAAATAATGTTCTCATTAATAATGGTAAGTATGTTATTTATTATGATTCCAAGAGCTTCTGCTTCTGCTGAAAGAATAAACGAAGTATTAGATATAGATCCTACTATAGTAAATACTAAAAAACCTACAACTACTTTTAAAGAAAGTGGTCACGTAGAATTTAAAGATGTTTCATTCTTCTATCCTGGTGCTGAACACGGAGCTATTAATAATTTAAGCTTCGTTACAAAACCTGGAGAGACAACAGCTATAATAGGTGGTACTGGTTCTGGTAAATCAACTATACTTAACCTATTAACAAGATTCTATGATGCATCAAAAGGAGAGGTTTTAGTTGACGGAGTTAACGTAAAAGATATGACTCAAGAAACTTTAAGAAGCAAAATAGGATTTGTTCCTCAAAAAGCTGTCTTATTCTCTGGTACTATAGAAGAAAACTTAAAGTATGGTAAAGAAGATGCAACTAAAGAAGAATTAATTCACGCAGCTAAAATAGCTCAATCTTATGACTTCATAGAGGAAAAAGAAGATGGCTTTAATTCTACTGTAGAACAAGGTGGTAAAAACTTCTCTGGTGGACAAAAGCAACGTCTAGCAATAGCCCGTGCTTTAATTAGAAAGCCTGAAGTTTATCTTTTTGATGATAGTTTCTCAGCTTTAGATTTTAAGACAGACTCAAAGCTTAGAGCTGCACTTAAAAGTGAAACTACAAAATCAGCTGTTATAATTGTTGCACAAAGAGTAAGCACTATTATGGATGCAGATAGAATAATAGTTTTAGATGACGGAAATGTCGTTGGAATGGGAACTCACAGAGAATTATTAAATAACTGTGCAATTTATAAAGAAATTGCCTCATCACAATTATCAGAGGAGGAACTTTCAAATGAGCATAGATAAAAACAAACAAAATTCTGCTCCTAAAGGCGGTATGGGTGGTGGCGGAAACCACGGCGTCGCTTTTGGCGGAGAAAAAGCAAAAAACTTTAAAGGTACTGGTAAGAGATTATTATCATACCTTAGACCTCATAGAACTAAATTAATTATCGTATTAATTATGGCAATTCTAAGTACTGCTTTTACAGTATTTAGCCCTAGATTACTAGGAGATACTATTAACGTTATACTTGAAGGAATGATAGCTAAATTTAAAGGAATTCCAAACGGTGGAGTTGACTTTGGTAAATTAGGTTATTATATTTCACTATTACTTGGTTTTTATATTCTAAGTGCAGTATTTATGTATGCTCAACAATATCTAATGGCAGGCGTTGCTCAATATACTGTTAAAGATTTAAGATCTGCTGTTGAAAATAAACTTAATAGATTACCTATTAGCTACTTTGATGCAAACTCAAAAGGTGATATCTTAAGTAGAGTTACAAACGACGTAGATAATATAGCAAGTACTCTTCAACAAAGTTTAACTCAGCTTATATCATCAGTTGTTTCAATTATTGGTATTACTATAATGATGCTAAGTCTTAGCCCATTATTAACTTTAATCTGCGTATTAACTTTACCTGTTTGTATAATAGCAACTAGACCTATTATAGGACGTTCACAAAAGTTCTTCTCTTCACAACAAAGAGAACTTGGTAAACTTAACGGACACGTAGAAGAAGTTTATACAGGACACACTGTAGTTCGTGCATTTGGTCACGAGAAAAAAGCTATTTCTGAATTTGATGAAATAAACGATAAGCTTTATGAATCAGGATGGAAAGCTCAATTTATGTCAGGTTTAATAATGCCATTAATGCAATTAGTTAATAATATCGGTTACGTTATTATAGCTGTTGTAGGTGGTATATTAGTTACTAAAAACAAATTAAGCGTAGGTTACATTCAATCATTTATCCAATATTCAAGACAGTTTACTCAAATGATTAACCAAACTGCAAACATTGCAAATATACTTCAATCAACTATGGCTTCAGCTGAAAGAGTTTTTGAAATCTTAGATGAAAAAGAAGAAGTTGAAGACCCTGAGAATCCTAAGACTTTAGTAGACCCTAAAGGAAATGTTGATTTTAAAAATGTTAAGTTTGGATACTCTCCTGAAAAATTATTAATGAATGATATGAACGTTACTGCAAAGCAAGGTCAAACTATTGCTATAGTAGGTCCAACCGGTGCAGGTAAAACTACTCTTATCAATTTATTAATGAGATTCTACGAATTAAATGGTGGAGAAATTCAATTTGATGGTGTTAATATAACTGAATTCACTAGAGGATATTTAAGAAGTATGTTCGGTATGGTTCTTCAAGATACTTGGCTATTTAACGGAAGCATAAAAGATAATATAGCTTACGGTAAAGAAGGTGCTACTTTTGAAGAAGTAGTTGAAGCTTGTAAAGCAGCACACGCTGACCACTTCATAAGAACTCTTCCTCAAGGTTATGACACTATATTAAACGAAGAAGCTTCAAATATCTCACAAGGACAAAAGCAATTATTAACTATTGCACGTGCAATCCTTGCAAATCCTAGAGTTCTTATCTTAGATGAGGCTACAAGTTCAGTTGATACAAGAACTGAAACTTACATCCAAAACGCTATGACAAGACTTATGGAAGGTAGAACAAACTTCGTTATAGCACACAGACTTTCAACTATAAAAGATGCTGATTTAATCTTAGTTATGAATCACGGTGACGTTATAGAACAAGGTTCTCATAAAGAACTTATGACTCAAAACGGATTCTACGCAGATCTTTATAACAGCCAATTTAAAGATGCTGAAGAAGAATTAGCTTAAACAAAAAAGGATAATCACAATTAAGTGATTATCCTTTTTTTATTTAAAAACTACAACTTCTGTTTCACTTATAGCTTTTTCTACTAACTCATCAAAGTCTAATGCATTTTCTGATTTTATAATCTTTTCTAAAACCGGTTTAGTTTTAGGATGCTTTGGAACAAATATTGTGCAGCAATCTTCATAAGGTAAAATTGAAGTTTCATAAGTTCCTATCTCTCTTGCTATTTTCATTATATCTTCTTTATCCATAGTTATAAGAGGTCTAAATACAGGTCTGTCTGCTTTATCTGAACTTACTACTAAGCCTTCCATAGTTTGACTTGCAACTTGCCCTATACTCTCTCCTGTTGCTACTGATTGTATTCCTTCTCTATCTGCTAAAGAACAAGCTACTCCCATCATAAATCTTCTCATTATTATAGTTAATTCATCTTCAGGGCAATGCTTCATTATTTCCATTTGGATTTCTGTAAATGGAACTATAAATAACCTTACCTTTTCTGTGTATTCTCCTAAGATTTTTGCAAGTTCTTTAACTTTATCTTTAGCTCTTTCTGACGTATAAGGGTGACTGTGATAATACACGCAATTAAGTTCAACTCCCCTTTTTGCCATCAAGTATCCTGCAACAGGAGAATCTATCCCTCCAGATAACATAAGCATAGTGCTTCCGTTTATTCCGTAAGGTAAGCCACCTACGCCTTTAACTTTATCTTTGTTTGTATATACGTATGCTCTTTCTCTAATTTCAACAAAAACCTGACACTCAGAATCTTTAACCTTTACGCTTAATTCGTCTTTATAATGTTCTAATATAAAGCTTCCGATATCTCTTGAAATATCCATAGATTTTCCTTCAAATCTTTTGTTTGCTCTATTAGTTATAACTTTAAAGTCTTTAGGTTTATAAAAATTTATTTTTTCTAAGGCTTCTTTTTTAATTACATCTAATTCAGGTGATACCTCAGTAACTATACATACTTCTGATACTCCAAATACCTTTCTTACTCTATCTATTCCTTCTTCTAAATCGTCTACCTTTATAAAATATCTTCCTTGGTCGCTTATAATTTCGTATTCTAATCCCTTAAGTTTCTTTTTTATGTTATCTCTAAGCTTTTTTTCAAACTTATTTCTATTTAATCCTTTTAAAAATATCTCCGATGCATATTTAACTAAAATTAGCTTTCTCATCTTTTCATCCTCCTTAAAAATTTCAGTGAGTCTTTTAATATACAGATAACTTTATCTATTTCTTCTTTTGTATTATTTTCATCAAAAGAAAATCTTATAGCACTTTCTGCATCTTTATCGCACTTTCCTATAGCTTTAACTACATAGCTTCCGCTAGCTATACTCTTTTTAGACGTGCATGCAGAACCAGTAGATACAAATATATTATTTTCTTCTAAAAGATGAAGTAATACTTCCCCTCTAACTCCTCTAAAAGATACATTTAAAATATATGGTGAATGATTTTCATCTATAGAGCTATTTATGCTTATATCATCTAATTCTTTTAATCTCTCTACCATATATTCTAAAAGCTTAGTAACTTTAATATAGTTTTCGTTTTTGTTTTTAGAAGAAATTTCAGAAGCTTTTAGTAGTGCCATAACACCTGGTACGTTTTGAGTTCCAGCACGCAGTCCTCCTTCTTGGCTTCCTCCATGAATAAGTGAATTTAATATTATTCCTTTTTTCAAATATAAAAATCCAACGCCTTTAGGGCCGTGTATCTTATGCCCTGTCATAGTTAATGCGTCTATATGCATTTTCTTTACATCTATTTTAAATTTTCCAAAGCCTTGAACTGCATCTACATGGAATTTAGCTCGACTACTCTCTTCTTTTATTAATTTACCTATCTTTTCTATTTTTTGAATTGAACCTAATTCGTTGTTTACAAACATTATAGAAACTAAAACTGTGTTTTTAGTTATAGAATTTTTTAATTCTTCTAAAGATATCATTCCATTTGAATCTACGTTTAAATATGTAACTTTAACTCCACACTTTTCTAATTCTTCGTAAGTTTTTAGAACTGAGTGGTGCTCAAATTTCGTTGTTATTATGTGTGAATTTTCTTTAGAAAGACCTTTTATAATTAAGTTATTCCCTTCACTTGCACCTGAAGTAAAGTAAATCTCTTCTTTTGAAGCATTAATAATTTTGCTTATTCCACTTCTAGCTTCATTTAAGTTTTTTTCAGCTTCAATCCCTAGTCTATGCAAAGATGATGGGTTTCCATAACAATTTTTCATATAGTATGCCATAACTTCTATAACTTCATCATAAGGTTTAGTTGTTGCTGCATTATCTAAATATATATCCATCTAATCCCTCCTCTTACTTAGTATTTACTTAGCTTAATCTCTTATTCTTAATTTTAATTCCTAGTATATCTATAGGAATACTTGTAATTATATTATTATAATAACATAATATATTTTTTTTAAAAGAAATATTTATATTCTTATCTATAAAAAAAAAGATTGATATATAAGATATTTATCTTATATATCAATCTTTTTTATTTCTTTTCTTTTAATTCTTCTATTTCAAATCTTAATCTATCAGCATTTTGTCTAGCCCAGTTTATATATTCATCAAAACAAAGGTTTCCTTCGTGCATTTTTTTTGCATTATTTAATCCTACAAATCTATAATGCCACGGCTCGTACTCATACTTAGTAACTTCTGTCTTGTCTTTTGGATACCTTAAAACAAATCCATATTTGTATGCATTATCATTTAACCATTCAAAAGCTTTAGTTTTATCAAAATCCCAAGTTAATCCTGTATGTTCTGAACTTACAACATCTATAGCTAGTCCAGTTTCGTGTTCACTAGTTCCAGGTGCCGCTGAGTACTTTTTAGTGTGCTCTAATCCTTTTGTCTTAATATTATTATTATAGATTTGAGTTTGAACTGCATTAGTTCTGTATGCTGAAACTCCTAAAAGAGTTATCCCATCTTTTTTTGCGTCATTAAACATCTTTCTAGCTTCTACTTTCGCTTCTTTATTCATATATGTATTAGAACTACCTCCTATAAAAGGTAATCCTGATGGTACAATATCCTTTGCAACAAAATCATCTTTTAATGGATTAAACTTATTTACAAGCATCATATAATAATCATTTTCTATATTTTCGTACTTTTTAAGTTCTTTATTTTTTAGTTCTAAAACTTCTTTATCACTTTTAGGTTTAATATCTTCTACTATTTCTTCATTTGGTTTTTGCGCCTCTACTTTATGGATGTTTTTTTCTTCCTTTATTCCATAAAAAACGCCTATTAAAATAACTACTACAGCTAAACTTACTATAGAAACTATTATCTTTTTTTTCTTATTCATTCTTTCCCCCAATTATTTTATTCCCTACAAATAAACACTCTAACTGGAGCGCCATCTCCATTTTTTATTTTCATAGGTGCTATAATTATATCATATTCCCCTGATTTCCCATTAATATTGCATAGATTTTCTATTATTAACTTATCATTTTTTAGTAAAACCTCGTGATTATATAAGTTTTCATTAGAATCTACAGATATACAGTCTATTCCTATACCTTTTAAATCTTTCAAATTTCCTAGGAAATTTACAGCATCTTTATTTAATATAGGATATCCCTTAAAATAACTATCTTTTCCCCATAACTTTTCATATCCAGTATAAAAAATTATATAATCAATATTAGGCTTAACCTTATCTTTTATAAAATCTAAAGATATTTCTTTCTTTTCCTTGCAGTCAATAATTAAAACTTTTCCAAAAAAGTCATCTATACTATAATCATCTAATGCTTTTCCCTCTTTAAAAATATGTTTTGGTACATCAATATGAGTTCCTGTATGAGTTCCAAGAGTTACCTTTGTCACACTATAACCCTCTTCGTAATTTGCTATTTTTTTAATTTTTACGCGTTCTTCTTCTGAGTAAACACTCATCTCTTCTTTAATAAAATGTGTTAAATCATATTTTTTCATTTGATTCCTCTTTTATCTTTGTTAAATTTTCAAAAGATAGATCATTTCTTGTAGTATCTACCCTAAAATATATAGTTTCATTATGCAAATCTTTATTAAAAATTTCAAATACTATATCTGTTACTATAGAATTTACAAAGTCCTTATTATCATCATTAAAGATATACTCAATATTTATTATGTCATCTTTACTAAAGTACATAGGAAATTTAATATCTCGTATTTCCTGTTGATTTATATACAGATCTCCCTTTTTTAAAAGTTCTTCTATATAATTACTTTGAAGATTATTTATATAACAATCTTCTTTAACCTTATAATTTTTATAAGATCCAAAATCGTCAAAATTCATTCCAATCTTTTTTAATAAATTTCCTTGATTAAACTTCTCTTCATTTAATTTTAAATGAATTTCCCCAAGGTCAATAGCTTCCTCTTCGTCGCTTCCACCATTTAAAATAGCTTTAGTTACAACCTTTTCTCCGTTTATTAAATTATCTCTATTCACTTCAAAATCATCATCACTAAAGTAATCAATCTCTTTTATTGAATATTTACCGTTATAATAATCATCAATATATTTAAAGTGATTTAATCTAACCCCTATTTCCGGGAATATTATGTTTTTAGCTCTACTATCATTTAAATTAAAATAATCTAAACTCTTTTCGTTAAATTCTTCTTTTGACTCTTCTATAAATTTCATCTTCGGTATTTCTTCTCTTACGCTATAGATTTCTCCCTTAACTTTTCTGTATACAGTCTTATCTAAATGTGTATTTCCATATACCATAAAGTTAAAAGCATAAGACGTTATCACTGACGCAGTTAAAATTACTAATATTTTTTTATTACGCCACATCTAATTTTTTACCCGCCTTTCTAAAAAACAAAATCATATAAATGTAAAGTATAAAAGAAAATAAAATTAATAGTGAACTTATTATCTTTATAAAATCTACGTGATTATAATTTAGTGAAAATGCACTATATATTAAAAATATGAAAGTATATACTATGTTGCATTTTAATAAATTATAAGATTCCTTTTCTATTTGCATATTTTTCTTATCTTTAGCCTCTAAAAAAATCCCACCTAATATAGAATCTAGTAAAAGTAGTCCTAATATACTTAATGCAATATTTAATAAACTATCTAAGTATATATTTTCTACATTTAATAATCCTATAAATTTTAAAGACAAAGTATAAAATTCATATGTAGCTAAAAATCTAGCTATAATTATTCCGTTCTTAAATTTTTCATTCTTAAATGATAACTCTTTAAGTCCGTTTGCAATTAGAATGTAACCTAGAAAATCTGCAGTAAGATCTACAAAGAATAAATTGATGTTTAAGACGAGTATTATATACCCGAAAAAAACCTTTTTTAACCCTTTCTCCAATAGAATCCCCCCTAATACTATTTTACCATTATTATCATATTTTTAAATATTTTGTTTTATTTTATTTTTTTGATTTGACACTTTTTTCAATTAGAATTAAAATTAAGTAGTAATAAATTTTGTGCTAGGGGTGCCTTTTTGGCTGAGAGATGATTTATTCATTAACCCTTTTAACCTGATCTGGGTAACACCAGCGTAGGGAAGCAATAGTTTTAAATTTAAATTAACTATGTTTCCTTCTAGCACTATAGGAGGTTTTTTTATGGAAAATTTTATTAACTCCCTATCTAATAATTTTATTGAGATAGGAAAACATCCTTTTGCTATTTTAGCAGTTATAGGATGTGTACTAATATTAATAGCTTTATTTAAAATAAGAAAAGTAAATCTAGATGCTAGGCTTATGACTAATATAGGTATTGCTTTAGCTTTATCTACAATACTTAACACCTTTAAAATATATCACTTCCCTCAAGGGGGCGGAGTAACTTTAGGTTGTATGATACCAATACTTATAATTACATTTGCCTACGGACCTTATGTAGGATTTTTAACTGGGTTTTTATACGGAATAATTTCTCTTTTAACTGACCCTTATATAATAAATCCTATACAAGTACTTTTTGATTATCCACTTCCAACCATCTGTATTGGACTAGCTGGTTATTTCAAAAACAAACCTTATCTTGGAATAGGTATAGCATTTTTCTTTAAGTTTTTATGTCACTTTATTTCAGGTGCAGTATTCTTTGGTTCTTACGCACCAGCTGGAATGAGTGCTGTAGTTTACTCACTTTCAGTAAACTTCCCGCTTCTTTTAGCAGAATGTTTAATAACTATGGTGATATTTAAACTATTACCTATTAAAAGACTTATTAAATCTGTAAATCCTAGATATGCTTTAAATTAAATAAAATAAAAAGGGATACTTTAAAAATTTGAAAGTATCCCTTTTAATTCATTATATAGTTCATATTTAGATTATTAACATATAATAGTTTTTTATACATTTTAGCTATTTAAAAGTACATTTAAATCTTCTATTACTGTTCCTAAATTATATTTTACCTTATCTAAAAAGATTGAAAAGTCACCTTTTTCTTCTACTAATTTGCTTCCTTTTTCATCTTTTTTGTCTATATCTTTGAAATAGTTTTTTATAGCATCTTCTTTTCCGTCTAAAGCTTTGTCATTTTTTATTTTTATATGGTGGCAATCTTTATCTTTGTCTCCACAGTTCATTTTGTAGTCTTCTATCTCTATGTAATCTTTTATGTCTTTCATATCGTTATTTTTTAAATCTTTCATAATGTTTACCCTCTCTTTCATTATATATAATATAGTTTCTCACCTTTATTATTTCATATACCTTTTAACAGAGTATTTATAATATGTTAATTTTATACTTTAAGTATAGAAAAAGACTATGCAATAAATTCTTAAAGCATAGCCTTCTTTTAAGTTTGTATATATATTATAGGGAATGTCTATTAATAGACTATCCACTTTAGGTGGCTTTTATTAATCTAAGTTCTTAGTATCAATCCAGCTCATCATCTCTCTAAGTTCACTACCAACCTTTTCGATTTGGTGCTCGCTTTCAAGCCTTCTCTTTGAATTGAAGTATGGTCTTCCAACTTTATTTTCAACTAGCCAATTTCTTGCAAAAGTTCCGTCTTGAATTTCACTTAAAACTTTTTTCATTTCTTTTTTAGTATCTTCTGTAACTATTCTATTTCCAACAACGTAATCACCATACTCTGCAGTATCTGAAATAGAGTATCTCATCATACTCATTCCGCCTTGGTATAATAAATCAACTATTAATTTCATTTCGTGTAAGCATTCAAAATATGCATTTTCAGGTGCATATCCAGCTTCTACTAGAGTTTCAAACCCAGCTTTTATAAGAGCTGTGCACCCTCCGCATAAAACAGCTTGCTCTCCAAAAAGATCAGTTTCTGTTTCATCTTTAAAAGTTGTTTCTAAAATCCCAGCTCTTGCCCCACCGATTCCATTTGCATAAGCTAACGCTAAATTTCTAGCATTACCTGTTGGATTTTGATAAACAGCTATAAGACATGGAACTCCAGAGCCTTCTGTATATGTTCTTCTAACCATATGCCCTGGCCCCTTTGGTGCTACCATAAAAACATCAACATCTGAAGGTGGTACTATCTGTGAATAATGAATATTGAATCCGTGTGCAAAAACTAATGCATTACCTTTTTCTAAGTTTCCTTCTATTTCATTTTTATAAAGTTCTGCTTGTTTTTCATCTGGAACTAATACCATTATAATATCAGCTATCCTGCTAGCTTCACTAACTTCCCTTACATCAAGTCCAGCTTCTTTTGCTCTAGTTTTTGATTTACTTCCATCGTATAAACCAACTACAACATCTACTCCACTTTCTTGTAAGTTTAATGCGTGTGCATGCCCTTGACTTCCATAACCTATAACTGCTACTTTCTTTCCTTTTAATAATTCTAAATTAGTATCTTTTTCATAAAACATTTTTGCCATTTTTTCTTCCCCCTTTTTATATCTTAAACATCTTCTTCACTTATTATTTGATTTATTGGCGCACCAGGTGCAACCATAGGAAAAACTTTTTTATCATTATTTATTAAATAATCTATAACTACAGGAACTTTTGATTTTAAAGCTTCCTCTAAAACCTCTTTAAGTTCACTTCTCTTTGTTACTCTATAACCTACGCCTCCATAGGCTTCTGCAAGTTTTACAAAGTCTGTTTGTCTGTCTAAAGTTGTCTCTGAATATCTTCCATCATAAAAGAAAGTTTGCCACTGCCTTACCATACCTAAAGCATTATTATTCATAATAATAACTATGATAGGTAATTTATTTTTTACTGCTGTTGCAAATTCATTAGAGTTCATCCCAAAACTTCCATCGCCAGCTATATTAATTACAGTAGATTCTGGCTTTCCTATCTTTGCCCCAATAGATGCACCAAGCCCATATCCCATAGTTCCAAGTCCACCTGATGAAATAAAACTTCTAGGTGATTTAAAACTAAAATACTGCGCTGCCCACATTTGATGCTGCCCAACCTCTGTTGTTATAAGCATCTTTCCATCATCTAAACTATTTAAAGTTCTAAATAAAAATTCTGGAGTTAAATTTTCTAAAGAATTATCATTACTTTCTGTTTTTAAGCTATTTACAGCTTTATTCCATTCTATTTTTTTAGATTCATTTATATTTTCTGTTAAAAGTTTTAATACTTCTTTTAAATCTCCTATAACGTGTGCATCTACTTTTATATTTTTATTTATTTCAGCTGGGTCTACATCTATTTGGATGATTTTTGCATTCCCTAAATGCTCCCCGCTTGATACAACTCTATCTGAAAATCTAGCACCTAAAGTTATAAGTAAATCACATTTAGTAGCTGTTATATTAGAGGCTTTAGTTCCGTGCATACCTATCATCCCTGTATATAATCTATGATTATTATCTATAGCTGATTGTGCCATAAGTGATGTGCAAATCGGAGAATCTATCTTTTCTCCAAACTCTAAAAGTTCTTTTGAAGCGTTTGATGCTATTATTCCACCTCCTGCATATATAAAAGGCTTTTTAGATTTATTTATAAGGTCTATTAAAACATTTAAATCATCATAATTTTTCTTAGCCTTTTTTATAGTGCACGCTATTTCTTCTTCATATATAGCTTTATTTGCTGTTATATCTTTTGGTATATCTATAAGGACTGGTCCTGGTCTTCCTTCTTTTGCTATTTTAAAGGCTTCTCTTATTACTCTTTGTAGATCCCTTACATCTTTAACTATATAATTATGCTTAGTAATCGGCATTGTAATCCCATAAATATCTACCTCTTGAAAACTGTCTTTTCCAAGTAGAGGCTTAGTTACATTTCCTGTTATAGCTATAAGTGGTATTGAATCCATATAAGCTGTAGCTATTCCAGTTACTAAATTTGTAGCACCTGGCCCTGAAGTTGCAAGGCAAACTCCAACTTTCCCAGTTGCCCTTGAATATCCGTCAGCTGCGTGTGCTGCGTTTTGCTCATGACAAGTAAGTATGTGATTTATCTTATCTTTACTTTTATAAAGCTCATCATAAATATTTAAAACAGCTCCTCCAGGATATCCAAAAATAGTATCAACACCTTCATCTATTAAAGTTTTAACTAATATTTCTGCCCCAGTTAATAACAATTTCTCCCCCTCCTTAAACTATTACTTATATACAGCCCCAGAACTTGCAGAACTAACTAATTTTGCATATCTATAAAGATACCCTTCTTTAATTTTAGGTTCTAAAAGCACTAGATTTTCTCTTCTCTCTTTTAAAACTTCCTCTGAAACTTCTAAGTTTAATTTTCCATTTAATATATCTATAGAAATAATATCCCCGTCTTCTATTAATGCTATATTTCCACCTTCTGCAGCTTCTGGAGAAACATGCCCTATAGCTGCTCCTCTAGTTGCACCACTAAACCTTCCGTCTGTTATAAGTGCAACGCTACCTGAAAGCCCCATTCCTGATATTGCAGCTGTAGGTGAAAGCATTTCTCTCATTCCAGGTCCACCTTTTGGTCCTTCGTATCTTATAACTACTACATCACCTTTAATTATTTTTCCAGATAATATAGCTTCTATAGCCTCCTCTTCTGAATTAAATACTTTAGAAGGTCCGCTATGCTTTAGCATTTCATCTGAAACTGCTGACTTTTTAACTACTGCACCATCTAATGCAATATTTCCTTTTAAAACTCTAATACCGCCTGTTTTGCTATAAGGATTCTCTATATTTTTAACTACGTTATAATCATTAACTACACAGCCATTTATATTTTCACCTTGAGTTTTAGATGTAACTGTTAAACAATCTAAATTAAGCAAATCTTTTTTTGATAATTCATTCATAACAGCTGTTATTCCACCAGCTAAATACAAATCTTCTATGTGAGTTTCTGAAGCTGGTGCAAGTCTACAAAGGTTTGGAGTATTATTTGAAACCTCATTTATAATATCTAAATTCATTTCTACTTTAGCTTCGTTTGCTATAGCCGTTAAATGAAGAACTGAATTTGTAGAACATCCAAGTGCCATATCTACAGTTAATGCATTTCTTATAGATTTTTCATTTACTATATCTCTAGGTTTTATATCTTTTTTTAATACTTCCATAACAGCCTTTCCAGCTTCTTTTGAAAGTCTTATTCTCTCTGAATAAACAGCTGGTATAGTTCCGTTACCTGGAAGAGAAAGCCCTAATGCTTCCGTTAAACAATTCATAGAATTTGCTGTAAACATTCCAGAACAAGAGCCACAAGTAGGGCAAGCTTTGTTTTCCATATCTAAAAGTTCTTTTCTTTCTATCTTTCCCGCTTCAAAAGCACCAACTGCTTCAAACATAGTAGATAATGAAATATTTTTATTTTTATGCTTTCCTGAAAGCATAGGTCCACCACTTACAACTACTGAAGGTATGTTAAGCCTTAATGCTGCCATAATCATCCCTGGAACTATCTTGTCACAGTTAGGAACAAATACTAAAGCATCAAACCCGTGTGCATTTGCTACACATTCTATAGAATCTGCTATAAGTTCTCTAGTTGCTAAAGAGTATTTCATTCCTATATGTCCCATAGCTATCCCGTCACATACACCGATAGTTGGAAATACTAAAGGTGTTCCACCGTTTGATAAAATACCTGATTTAACTCCCTCTACTATATTATTTAAATGTATATGACCTGGAATTATATCGTTTTGAGATGTAACTATACCAATTAAAGGTCTATCTATTTCTTCATCTGTTAAACCTATAGCTTTAAATAATGATCTATGAGGAGCTTTAGATGCCCCTTTTTTTACTCTGTCACTTCTCATAAATATTACATCCCTTCTATTTCTTTTATAACTAAACTTGCCATCTCTTCTGTTCCTACTAATTCTTTTTCAAGTCCCATAATATCAGCTGTTCTATATCCCTTTTCTAATACTTTTATAACTGATTTTTCTATAGAATTTGCCTCTTCTTCTAAACCAAAGCTATATCTAAGCATCATTCCAACTGAAAGTATAGTAGCTAAAGGATTAGCTTTTCCCATTCCTTCAATATCAGGTGCACTTCCGTGAATTGGCTCATACATCCCAAAGCTTCCTTCTCCAAGTGAAGCTGAAGGTAACATTCCTATAGAACCTGTAATCATAGATGCTTCATCTGATAAAATGTCTCCAAACATATTAGTAGTTACTATTACATCAAATTGTTTTGGATCTCTTACTAATTGCATCGCTGCATTATCAACATACATATGATTTAAAGTAACTTCTTTATAATCTTTTGATACTTCACAAACTACCCTTCTCCAAAGCCTTGAACTTTCTAATATATTAGCTTTATCAACGCTAGTTACCTTTTTATTTCTTTTCATAGCTGATTCAAAGGCAATCTTTGAAATTCTTCTTACTTCTTCTTCGTTATATTCCTCAGAATCGTAAGCACTATTTACTTTTTTATCATTATAAATAACTTCATCTTTTCCTCTTTTACCAAAGTAAATTCCGCCAGTTAATTCTCTTACAACTAAGATATCAAGTCCTTCACCTATTATTTCTTCTTTTAAAGGTGATGCTTCTTTTAAAGGTTCATATAATACTGCTGGTCTTAAATTACAATATAAATTCATTTCACCTCTTAACCCTAAAAGAGCTTGTTCTGGTCTAACCTTAGAATTAGGGTCGTCCCACTTTGGTCCACCTACAGCACCTAGTAATACCGCATCACTTTCTTTGCATTCTTTTAAAGTTTCAAGAGGAAGCGGAGTTCCCTCTTTATCTATTGCACTCCCGCCAGCTAAAAGATATTTATAATCAAATCTGTGATTAAACTTTTCTGAAACTGCATTTAAAACTCTAATGCTTTCTTTAACTATTTCTTTCCCTATTCCATCCCCAGGAATAACAGCTATATTGTATTTCATTTTCTAGCCCCCTTTTTTTACTTACTTTTTATATATCCTATAAGACCGTCGCTATTTATTATTTTTTGCATAAACTCCGGGAAAGCTTCCCCTTTATACTCTTCATTTTTAGTAAGATTTTTAATTACCCCAGTATTAAAATCTATTGAAAGTTCGTCTTTAGAATCTATATTTTTTACAGCCTCTTCACACTCTAATATTGGAAGACCTATATTTATTGCATTTCTATAAAATATCCTTGCAAAAGTGCTTGCAATAACACAACTTACCCCTGAAGCTTTAATTGCAAGTGGTGCATGTTCTCTACTTGAACCACAACCAAAATTTTTATTTGCAACTATTATATCTCCCTTATTAACCTTATTTACAAAGTCAGAATCTATATCTTCCATACAATGTTTTGCAAGTTCTTCTGGACTTGAAGTGTTAAGATATCTTGCAGGTATTATTACATCTGTATCTACGTTATCTCCATATTTAAAAACTTTACCTTTAGCTAACATCTTTATATCTCCCCTTTTCTATACCACATTTTCAGGATTTTCTATCTTACCAGCTATAGCTGATGCAGCTGCAACAGCTGGACTTGCAAGATATACTTCTGATTCTACGTGTCCCATTCTTCCAACAAAGTTTCTATTTGTAGTCGATACTGCACGCTCACCTTTTGCAAGTATTCCCATATGCCCTCCAAGGCAAGGTCCACAAGTTGGAGTTGAAACTACAGCGCCAGCTTTAACTAAGTCTTCTACTATTCCTTCTTTTATAGCTTGAAGATATATCTTTTGAGTTCCAGGGAAAACAATGCACCTAACTCCCTTTTTAACTTTTTTATCTTTTAATATATCTCTAGCTACCCTAAGGTCTGACATCCTACCGTTAGTACAAGAACCTATAACTACTTGATCTATCTTAATTTCTGAAATTTCATCTATAGTTTTTGTGTTATCTGGCAAGTGTGGGAATGCTACAGTAGGCTTTAATTTACTTAAATCTATTTCATAAACTTCGTCATACTCTGCATCATTATCAGCTTCATATACAGTCCACTCTCTTTTTGTATGTTCTTTTAAATATTCTATAGTCTTATCATCTACTTTAAATATCCCGTTTTTACCTCCAGCTTCTATCGCCATATTAGCCATAGTAAATCTGTCATCCATAGATAGATAATCTAACCCATCTCCAAAGAACTCCATAGACTTATATAAAGCCCCATCTACTCCAATTTCACCTATTATATGAAGTATAATATCTTTTCCAGATACCCATTTTGCTGGTTTATTTTTTAATATAAACTTTAAGGCTCTTGGAACTTTAAACCAACACTTCCCTGTAGCCATCCCAGATGCCATATCAGTTGAGCCTATCCCTGTTGAAAATGCACCTAATGCCCCATAAGTGCACGTATGAGAGTCTGCCCCAATTACAACATCTCCAGCTACAGCTAGTCCTTTTTCTGGAATTAAGCAATGCTCTATTCCCATTTCCCCTATTTCAAAAAAGTTTTCAATTCCTTTTTCATTTGCAAATTCTCTTATATATTTGCACTGCTCTGCTGCTTTTATATCTTTGTTTGGAGTGAAGTGGTCTGGAACTATTGCTATTTTACTTTTATTAAATACTTCCTTATCACCAAACTTTTTATATTCATTAACAGCAACAGGTGTTGTTATATCATTTCCTAAAACTAAATCTAAATCTGCCTCTATTAATTGTCCTGCCTTTACTTCTTTAAGTCCTGCATGCTTTGCAAGAATTTTTTGAGTCATAGTCATTCCCATGATTTTTAGCCCCCTCTTTTTAAAAATACGTTCTAACTTTTCTTTCTATATCTTTTATAAGTTTATATTCAATAGAATCTACTAAAGCTATCCAACTAGCTTGGATTACGTCTTTTGAAACACCAACTGTGCTCCAATTTTCAACTCCATCAGTTGATTCTATTAACACTCTTACCTTTGCTTTAGTTGTACTTTCTGAATCTAATACCCGAACTTTATAATCTACAAGTTTTACTGAATTTAACATAGGATAAAATACTTCTAAAGCCTTTCTTAACGCTTTATCTAAAGCATTTACAGGTCCATCTCCTTCAGCTGCACTTATCTCTTCTTTTCCATCAACTACAACATTTATAATTGCAGATGATGTGAATTCTTTATCATCACCTAATATATTTTCATCTATAGTTTTAAATGTCTTTAATTTAAAGAAAGGTTTGTATTTACCTATCATTTTTCTCATAACAAGTTCTACTGTTCCTTCTGCCCCTTCGAATTGATATCCTTCAAATTCTAATTCTTTTAGTTTTTCTGTTATTTTTATAACTTCGTCACTATTTTTATCTAAATTCGGGAATATCTTTTGAATCTCTTTTAAAACTGTACTCTTTCCACTAACTTCTGAAATTAGAAATCTTCTATTATTTCCAATTAACTCAGGGTCTATATGCTCGTACGCTTTAGGTTCTTTACAAACTGCATCTATATGCATACCACCTTTATGTGCAAAGGCTGATGACCCTATATAAGCTAACTCCTCTTTTAAAGTTATATTAGATATCTCAGCTATATATCTTCCTGTAGAAGTTATATCTTTTAATTTTGATTCGTCTAAAGAATCTATCCCTAACTTGTATTTAAGAGTTGGTATAATTGAACTTAAATTAGCATTTCCGCATCTTTCTCCAACTCCTATAAATGTTCCTTGAATTTGAGTTGCTCCTCCTAAAACTCCCATTATAGAATTTGCAACAGCCATTCCTATATCATCGTGGCAATGAACACCTATTTTGCATTTAACTATTTTTCTTACTTCACTTGTTATATTTTTTATTTCTTCTGGTAAAGTTCCACCGTTTGTGTCACATAAAACAATAGTAGTCGCACCGCTTTCTTTTGCAGATTCAATTGTTTTAATTGCATACTCACTATTTTCTTTATATCCATCAAAGAAATGTTCCGCATCAAATATAACTTCTTTATCTTTACTTTTAAAAAAACTTACTGTATCTCGTATCATATTTATATTTTCTTCTAAAGTAGTCTTTAAAATTTTATCTACTTGATAACTCCAAGCCTTCCCAAATATAACTACAACATCAGTTTGAGCTTTTAAAAGATTTATAATATTTAAGTCTTCTTTTGCCTTTACCTTAGGTCTTCTTGTAGAACCAAAGGCGCAAAGCTTAGAATTTTCTAATTTTAATTCTTTTACTCTCTTAAAAAACTCCATATCCTTTGGGTTAGAACCAGGGTTTCCAGCTTCTATATAAGATACCCCTATGTTATCTAGAGCTTTTACTATCTTTATCTTATCTTGCATTGAAAAAGATATTCCTTGCCCTTGTGCCCCATCTCTTAGAGTAGAATCAAATATTTGAACCTTCCCCATAATTTATAGCCACCCCCTTTTTAATAAATCTTTGCCATAATTTATGAATTAATTGTATGATTTCCTCTCTCAAGTGCCGTAATACCTGTCCTTACTAATTCCTCTATACCAAATTCCTCAACTAACTTAATAAGTGCTGAAATCTTGTTTTCATCACCAGTTAATTCGATAGTTAAAGTTTCAGGGCAAACGTCTATAATTTTGCTTCTAAATATTTTAACTATTTCGTTTATAGTTGCTCTATTTTCAGAAGCTGCACGAACTTTAATTAAAACTAATTCCCTATACATAGCCATATCTTGTTTGAGTTCGTAAACCCTTATAACTTCTTGTAATTTACTTAGCTGTTTTTGAAATTGATCTAAAATATCATCGTCCCCATTTAAAGTTATAGTCATCCTAGATATTTCAGGATTTTCAGTTTTCCCTACAGTTAAGCTGTCTATGTTATATCCTCTTCTTGAAAATAGTCCTGAAACCCTACTTAATACCCCAGATGAGTTTTCAACTAATACTGATAACACATGCTTATCCATAAAAAGCCCCCTTTTATAAATATTGATTTTCTTCTTTGTGTATAAAAAAACCACTCTTAATGATAAAAATCATAAGAAGTGGATATACTACCGCCTTAATTCTAATATCACTAGGTTCTAACAAACCCTTGCATATAACGGATGCCACCGGAAAAATCCTACTCTTTTTTCAGACCTCTGCTCTGGAGTGATAATTATAAACTTAAAGTATCCATTTTCACCAACCACGGACTCTCTAAAACTTTAAACTGCCTATAAAGGTCTCCTTCTTTGCATTTATATTAAAACATATTCAATTCGTCTTTTGTAAAATTTTACTACTCCACTATTACCCTGTCAATAAAAATTGGTATTTTTTACATATTGAGCTTTTTGTTTTAGCTTCGCAAACATCCAATTATTAATATATTTAAAATAACCTCTTATTTTTGATAGTTTATTTATAAAAAGTCTTTTATATGAATACTTTTTTAATTTTTTGTCTTTTTTATTTTTATATGAAGGTTAAAACCCTTTTTAAGATTTACTTATAAAGTAATCTTTAAAATAAAAAAACTAGGATTTTCAAATCCTAGTTACATCTCTTTTTCTTTTACTTCAAATTCTAAATTTTTAAGTTCATCTACTGAATTTATATTTATTACTAATAATTTTTTATCGTCTCTCTCTACTTTTTCATAGATTAAACTATCTTTAGAGTAAAAGTTTAACTTTAACTCATTACCATTTGCATAAATACTTGAAATTCCAGTTTGAACCTCTTTATTCGGCTTGATTTTTTTTATTTTTATTTCTGTTTTCTTACTTACGTTTTCATAATAAAAAACTAAATTATCAAGAATCTCTTTAGTGTTATTTTTAACTCTAATTATTATTAATGATGGATAACCTGTTGCAAACATAAAAATCCCCTCCTAAACCCTTTAGGAATATTATACCATTTTAATGTATTATTTGTAATAATTAGACTTAACTTAGTTATGTTTTTAAGGACAAAAAAGCAGATACAAAAATATATCTGCTTTTTAAATATCTTATTTACATTTAGCTAATATCATATCTGCTAGATTATGAGCTAATCTATCGATTTCCTCTTGGTCTTCACCTTCTAGCATAACTCTTACTAATGGTTCTGTTCCTGAAGGTCTTATTAAGACTCTTCCTTTACCATCCATAAGTTTTTCCATTCTTTCTATTTCTGCTTTTATTTCTTCATCTGTTAAGTAAATGTTTTTCATTTCATTTGGAACTGTAGCATTAACTAAAACTTGTGGAAGTTCTTTCATTACGCTTGCAAGTTCGCCTAAAGTTTTCTTTGATTCTTTACATACAGCTGCTACATTAAGTGCTGTAACTAGTCCATCACCTGTTGTATTATTATTTAAGAATATGATGTGTCCTGATTGCTCTCCACCTAAAACATATTCGTTTTTAACCATTTCTTCTAAAACGTATCTGTCTCCAACTTTAGTTTTTAAAGTTTTAATACCTAAGTTTTTACAAGCAATATCTAATCCTAGGTTACTCATAACTGTAACTACTAAAGTATCGTCTTTAAGTTCCCCTTTATCTTTTAAGTATTTTGCACATAAAGTTAAGATAAAGTCTCCGTTTATAAGGTTACCTTTTTCATCAACAGCTAAACATCTATCTGCATCACCGTCAAAAGCAAATCCCATATCGCATCCTTTTTTAACTACGTAATCCATTAACTCTTCTGGGTGAGTTGATCCGCATTTTTCGTTAATATTAGTTCCATCTGGATTGTCATTTATAACGTATACTTCTGCACCTAATTCTCTAAATGCTTTTACTGCAGCTTTATATGCAGCTCCGTTTGCACAATCTAATGCAACTTTTAATCCTTCAAGCTTACCGTTTATAGTTTTCTTTGCAAACTCAATATAATCGTCTAAAGCTGATATTTCAACTCTATTTCTTCCTAAGTTTACTCCTACAGGGCTTAATACCCCTTCGAATCCATTTTCTATAGTAGCTTGAATTTTATCTTCTAAATCGTCTGATAATTTATATCCGTTTCCATTAAAGAATTTTATACCATTATATTCAACAGGATTGTGAGATGCTGATATCATAATCCCTGCATCTGCTCCATACTCTCTAGTTAAATGTGCTACTGCTGGTGTTGGAATAACTCCTAAAACTATAGCTTCAGCTCCAACTGAAAGTATACCAGCTACTAAAGCTGCTTCTAACATGTCCCCTGATATTCTAGTATCCTTAGCAACTAAAATCTTAGGTTTGTGTGTTCCTTCTGTTAAAACATGCGCTCCTGCTCTACCAAGATTATATGCTGTCTGTGCTGTAAGTTCAGTATTTGCGATTCCTCTTACACCATCAGTTCCAAACATTCTACTCATAAAAATTTACCTCTTTCTTTAGATTAATTGTAATTTTCCTCTACTATATAGTATATAATTTCACAATTTGTTTGACAATGTTATAAATTCTTATTTTTCATCATTTTCTAATCTTTTTAAAATAAGTTTGTACCCTTCGCTTCCATAATTTAGACATCTATTGACTCTACTTATAGTCGCAGTACTTGCCCCTGTTTTATCTGCTATGTCTGTATAAGTCTTTTTATCATTTAATAATTTAGCTACATGTATTCTTTGTGCTAGAGCTTTAATCTCGTTTATAGTTGCCACATCTTCAAAGAATTTATAGCACTCATCTATATTTTCTAATTCTAAAATAGCCTTAAATAATAAATCTAATTCTTCACTTTTAATTTTTGAGTTACTTGAATCCATAAAATCCCCTCTTCCTAAATGACGCTTACTTAATTTTCATTATACATTTTACTTTATTAATTCACAACTTTATCGTATAAAAGCATTAATTTTTATCATTATCTAAGTCTAAATCTGAAATATCTTCTTTAATTCTCATAGTTTTCATTTTATCGTAAACACTTTTTGTAGGAATAAGCCAAACTTCACCTGTTCCTCTATAAACATTTAAAAGCCCTTCTTTACTAGTTGCACTTCCAAAAATAGATGTGGCTGATTTTTCTACGGTAAACTCTATATCACCTGTTCTTAAAATCGCAAAGCTACCGTCTACTTTTAATACATCTTCATTTATTCTGCATTTAAATATTTCTTCTTCTGGAACTGGAATTTGAAGCACTACTATTCCTTCACCTTTTATTTTCGTTTGAAAGAAACCTTCATTTCCAAAAAGTGCTGAAGATATAGTCTTTTGGCTTGTAACTTTAACTTCTACTGTATCTTCGCAAGCTACAAATAGTCTATCATCTACAATTATTTCATCATCCTCAAGTTCTACTAGTGCATAGTGATTAAATGTAGGTTCTAGATATATTTCACCGTGACCATGATATCTAGGTTTAAACATTTCTTCACCTGTTAGTTTACTCTTTATAAATTTTTTAGAAAGACCTAAAACTCCCCCCGCATTATTAGAAATTTCTATATCACCTTTCATATAGCTTAAAAGACCAGCTTCTATTCTCACAGCGCTATCTTCTAAAAGAACCCTAACTTGCTTTAGCCTAACTCCACCTCTATTTAATACATTTAAATCAAATGCTGTATCTACATCAGTTGCCCCTCTAAGTTCATCAAATTCTAATACTTGAAACCTTGAATCGTTAGTCATTTCTCCTATTAAGTTTAGTGAGTTAGATATATTTAAACTTGTTCTCAAAATCCATCCCTACCTTTTTTACTTTAATTATATTACTTATATACACTTAAGGCTAACCATAATTCTCATTAAAATTCAATTTTCCATAATATTACTTATTATTTTTTACCTTTTTTTACTTAATAAAAATTATTTTTTAACGATAATATAATTAAACAAAGTTTAAAAATTATAAACAAAAGGGGAATTTAAAATGAAGAATTATAAGAAAACAATAAAAGATAAGCGGATATTTAAGTCAATTACTGGTAAATTACTTTTAACTATAGGTATTTTACTTATAATTAGCCAAATAGCTTCCACTTCACTAAACTTATTAACAGCTAAAAAATCTCAAGAAGATCAAATATTTAAAACATTTAGTTCTGATATTAAAGGTATATCATCTACTATCCACTATGCAGTTCAAGATGAATTAGCTAAATTAGATAGATTCATATATGATCCAAACTTCTCTGACTTTGCAACAGTAGATATAAACAAAATAAAAAACAATGATGGCAAAGTTAAAGATTCTCAAAAACAAATCACTGATGCTTTTAAAAAGGAAATGGAATCTGATTCTATTTTCAATGAGTATATAGTAAATAAAGATGGTATAGTTGTAGCAACTGGTGACCCTACTGCACAGTTTTGTGATGTTTCAACTAGAGATTACTTTAAAGAATTAAAAAATGGTAAAGATAGCGTAGTATCTGATATTTTAATTTCAAATGAAGCCGGTGCAAAACCAATAATAGTACTTGCTAAAAGTATTTATGATAAAGATCATAACTTTGTAGGTATAATAGGTAAAGATATAACAGCTGATGAATTTGCAAAGATTCTAAAAACTTATAATCATGATAGATATAATGTATTTTTAACTGATTCTAAAGATAACGTTATTTTTAATGTTAATAAAGAACTTGTAGGTAAACCACTTAATTTAAATATAGACAAGTCAGAAAAATTAAGCGAATCTTCAGATGCTATTTATTATAATTATAACGGCGAAGATAAGATAGGAGTTAAAACTACAATCCCAGGACTAAACTGGACAGTTTGTTCTACTGGGTACGTTACTGATATAATGGCTCCAATTAAAAATCTTTTATATACTTCAATACTTTCAACTATTGTTATCTTAATATTAGCTATAATAGCTACAGTATTTGTATCTAAAAACTTTACAAAGCCAATATTAAAACTTAAAAATTACACTAAAAGGCTTGCAAGTGGTGATTTAAGCTTTAAAATAAATGATATTAATTCTGGAGATGAAATTGAAGATTTATCAAAAGAACTTAACATAGCTATTGAAAATCTCTCAACTACTCTATTAGATATTCAAGGTTCTGTAACTACTGTAAATGAGCAATCAAGTAACCTTTCTGCAATTAATGAAGAACTTAGTGCAACTAATAGTGAAATAGTTTTAGCTATTAATGATATATCTGAAAGAATTTGTGACTCAGCTAATCAAGCTAATGATTGCGAATCTAAAACAAAAGAATTAGAAGAAGCTATGATAACTCTTGATAACCATAACCACATTATGGTTGACCACAGTGACGATGTAGTTAATGCACTTACAAATAACAACTCAAATCTTAATAACTTATTAGATTCAAAAGAAGAATCTTCAAAAAGCTTTATTGAATTAAAGAAAACAATAGATGACCTTATTTTAGGGGTTGATAATATAGGAAACTTCTTAGAAGTTATAAACCAAATAGCAGAACAAACTAATCTACTTTCTTTAAATGCTGCAATAGAAGCTGCAAGAGCTGGTGAAGCTGGAAAAGGCTTTGCTGTAGTTTCAGAAGAAATTAGAAAATTATCAAGCGACACTCAAGTTGCTACTTTAAATATAGGTAAGATAATTTCTAAAATTGATGGTTTAGTTAAAAATACTAAAAATACTTTAAATACTACAGAAAAACTTAATGTAAATGAAAATGAATATTTTACACTTATGGAGTCATCATTTACTGAAATGCAATCATCATTAAAAGAAATGGTAAATATAACTCAAAATATATCAAGCGAAATATCTACTGTAAATAATAAAAAAGATGAGGTTCTTAAAAACATTTCAGAAGTTGCTAGCGTTTCTCAGCAAATAGCTGCAATTACTGAAGAGGTTAACGCCTCTGCAAATGAACAGAGTTCAACATTCGATACTATAAATAATAGTGCTCAAGAATTATTATATACAGCTGAGGATGTTAGAGATAAAGTTTTAAAATTCACATTAGATTAATTTATCTAAAAAATAAGGCTTATGTACTAATAGTACATAAGCCTATTTTAATTTTAATATTCTTTTGCAGCTTCTTCGCCATCAAGAACTCTTATTGCACCTTGTGCAAGTGCTAATAATTCATCTTCCCCTGGATATACTGTTATTTCAGATATAAATCCTACTCTTTCTTTTATTTTATTAACAACTACGTCTGAATACGCAATTCCACCTGTTAATAAAATTCTATCTACTTTTCCTTCAAGTACTGTAGCCATAGCTCCGATTTCTTTAGCTACTTGATAAATAAATGCATTAAATACTAATTCAGCTTTTTTGTCCCCTTCTTCCATAGCTTTAAGTGCATCTCTCATATCGTTAGTATTTAATAATGCTACTAATCCACCTTTTCCGCAGATCTTACTGTAAACTTCTTTTTCTGTGTAATCTCCGCTAAAGCACATTTTTATAAGTTCTCCAACTGGAACACTTCCAGCTCTTTCTGGTGAGAATGGACCGTCTCCATCTAAAGCGTTATTTACATCTACAACTTGACCTTTTTTGTGAGCTCCAACTGAAACTCCTCCACCCATATGAGTTACTATAAGGTTTAAATTTTCATATCCTTTTCCTGACTCTTTACCATATCTTTTAGCTACTGCTTTTTGGTTAAGAGCGTGGAATTTACTAACTCTTGGTAATTCAGGTGTACCTGAAATTCTTGCTATATCACAAAGTTCATCTACAACAACAGGATCAACTATAAATGAAGGAACATCTACGCTATCTCCTATTTCTCTTGCTAGTATTCCTCCTAAGTTTGAAGCATGTTGTCCTTGAACTCCAACTTTTAAATCTTCTATTAATTCATCTGTTACTTTATAAGTTCCTCCTGGGATTGGTTTAAGCATTCCGCCTCTACCAACTACAGCATCTAAAGTATTTATATCAAAGTTCTTATCTTTTAAAACATTCAAGATAACTTCTTTTCTGAATCCTAATTGATCAAAAATTGTATCATAAGCTGCTATTTCTTCTGATGAATGTCTTAAAGTTTCCTCTAATATTTCTTTTTCTCCCTCATAAACTCCAATTTTAGTTGAAGTTGAACCTGGGTTTATAATTAATAATTTATAAGCCATTATTTTCTCCTCCTTCTTATACCTACTGTCTATCTTTTTAATGATTCTGCAACTAATGCTGCAAGTGCTATTGAGTTTACTTTAGTTTGGAATGAATCAGCTCTTGAAGTTAAGATAACTGGTGCTGATGTTCCTACTAATAATCCACCATTTCTTGAAGGTGCTGTATAAGTTAAGCTTTTGTACATAACATTTGCAACTTCTATGTTTGGTAATAATAATATATCAGCTTTACCTGCAACTGGTCCTGTTATACCTTTGTGGTGTGCTGCTTCTTCTGAAATAGCATTATCTAAAGCTAAAGGTCCATCTACTATACAACCTTTAATTTGACCTCTTTCATTCATTTTTGAAAGAATTGATGCATCTATAGTTGCTGGCATATCAGGGTTTACTACTTCTACAGCACAAATTGGTGCTACCTTTGGAAGTTTTAAACCACAAGCGTGAGCTACTGTAACTGCATTGTTTATGATTTGAGATTTTGCTTTTAAATCTGGGAATGTGTTAAATGCAGCATCTGTTAGATATATTAGTCTATCTATTCCTTCTATTTCAAAAACTGCTACGTGAGACATTAACTTTCCAGTTCTTAAACCTATTTCTTTATTTAAAACGCTTCTTAAGAATGTAGCTGTATCTACTAATCCTTTCATTACCATATCTGCTTTTCCACTTGAAACAAGTTGAACAGCGAATAGGGCAGCTTTTTTAACATCAGGCTCATGAATTATTTCAAATTTAGTTAAATCCATTCCTATTTTATCAGCTAATTCTTTTATTTCCTCTTTGTTACCTACTAATATAGCATCTGCTATCCCTTGTTCTTTTGCTGATTTAACAGCTTCTAAAACAGGTTCATCTTGCGCAACTGCTACTGCTACTTTTTTAATTTTAACCTCTTTAACCTTTGATAATAAATCGTCAAAATTTTTACTCATTGTAATACCACACCTCTTGATTTTCTTTATATATTAAATATTTTTTGAACTATAATCCATTTTTTCAATAAAATATCGTTAATTTTATAACGAAATACATATACATTGTATCAGATTTTTTATCCAAAAGCCAAGTTTTCAGAAAATTTAATTGAATATTTATTTATAAAAATAAGCTACCTCAAAACAAATATTTGTTTTGAGGTAGCTTTATATAAATGCTATTTTTTAAATTCTTCCATTATTCTTTCAGAAACTTTTATTCCGTCCACAGCTGCTGAAATAATTCCTCCAGCAAAGCCTGCACCTTCTCCTGTAGGATATAATCCTTTAGCACTTACGCTTTGAAGCATCTTATCTCTAGGCATTCTAACTGGGGCTGATGTTCTAGTTTCAATCCCTGTTAAAACTCCGTCTTCCATATCGTAACCCTTTATCTTTTTACCAAAGAAGACTATTCCTTCTTTTAAACATTCAACTACATCTTCTGGAAGGCAATTTTTAAGTTCTCTAAATTCGTATCCAGGTTTATAACTTGGAATAACGCTTCCAAGTTTAGTTGAGTTTCTATCATTTAAGAAGTCTCCTATAAGCTGTATAGGTGCTTTATAGTTCCCTCCCCCTAGTTTAAAGCTAAGTTCTTCATACTTTCTTTGAAACTCCATACCTGAAAGAGGATGATCTCCTGAAAAATCCTCTGGTCCTACAGTTACAACTAAAGCTGAGTTTGCGTTATCTAAATCTCTTGCGTGATAACTCATACCATTTGATACAAGTCTTCCTTCTTCAGAGGCTGCAGCTACTACAACTCCTCCAGGACACATGCAAAAAGAATATACTCCTCTATTATGCTTTTCACTTTGGTACGTTAATCTGTAATCTGCTGCTTTAAGCCTTTTATGATTTGCATATTTTCCGTATTGACTTACGTTTATTATCTCTTGAGGGTGCTCTATTCTAACTCCTACTGCAAAGGCTTTTTGCTCCATCTCTATCCCATTTTCATATAGCATTTCGTACGTATCTCTTGAACTATGTCCGATAGCTAAAACAAGGCAGTTGCATTCTATAGTTTTTCCGTTTACTACTATGCTTTTTAATTCACCATTTTCTACGTTAACTTTTTCTAATAAAGAATTAAAATGAACTTCTCCACCTAAAGATTTTATTTCTTCTCTTATATTTTTAACTACGTCTTTTAATATATCAGTTCCAACGTGAGGTTTACCTTGGTATGCAGTCTCTTCCGGAGCTCCATTTTTAACCAATTCTTCTACTACAAACTCACATCTTTTATCTTTTATTCTAGTTGTAAGTTTTCCATCAGAAAAGGCACCAGCACCTCCCTCTCCGAATTGTACATTTGAATTAGGAATAAGCTTTCCTTCTTTCCAGAACTTTTCTACTGTCTCTGTTCTAGTATCAACATCTTCTCCTCTTTCAAAAATTAAAGGCTTATATCCGTGTTTTGCTAAAGTTAGAGCTGAAAAAAGTCCTGCTGGTCCAAGTCCTATTACAACAGGTCTTCCCTTTATTTCTTTATCTCCATAAATAAATGGTTCTATTTCTTTTTCTTCTTCAAAAATTATAGAGTTATTTTTTAGTTTTGATACTATCTTTTTTTCGTTATCACATTTAACTAACACTCTATAGTTAAACTTTATTATATCTTTTTTTCTAGCATCTATACTTTCTCTTATTATTTTAAAATCCTTTATATCCTCTTTTTTTATTTTAAGCTTTTTTGCTGCTTTTTCTTTTAAAAGAGTTATATCTTCATCTATATCTAATACTATATTGTTTAATTTAATTGGCATAAAATTCTCCTATCTTTTAGGTTCACTTGATAATTCCTTTTCCTTATCAGGTTTATTAACAGTGAAACTTACTTTATCCACAGTTTTTATAGTTATATTTTTATTTTCTGTGACTAATTTCACTACAGGTTCTATATCAAATGTCCCTGAATCTTTGTAGCTACTTAAATCTACAGTAGCGGTAAGGTCTTTTTCACCTACAGTATTTATGTAGCTATCTAAACCTTGTATTACTACTTTTGTAGTAGTTCCTTGATTTGTTAATGTTAAGCCTTCACCTAGTCCAGTATAATTTACAGAAATATTTAATTCTTTAGTTTTAGGTTCTTCTTTAGTTACACCTAAATTAATATTTACTGTATTTTGACTTACTTTAACGTTTGGAGGAATTACAAGATTAACTTTTTTACTTACATCTATAGTAATATTACTTAAATCTATTTTCTCTGTTTTTATTGATGATATAGCCTCTAAATCTTTATTTTCTCCAAATACTTGAACTGTACTTTTTGAAAGTTCGCTTTTACTTAAAGAGTATCCATCAGGTAAATGTCCTGTGTAATCTGGGTCAATATTTACAACTTTTCCTTTACTAACCTTTATATTTAAAGTTCCTTGAGTATCATTTAGGCTTACCCCTTTAACTAGATTTCCGTCTTCGTTTAAAGGCTGCAAGCCAAAGTTTTTAGTCATATTTTCGTTTACTTCATTTACTTCTCCAATCATACTTACAGCACTTACACTGTTTACAGCAGATTCTGGACCTGAAACAGTAACTGTTTGCTCTGTTGGAGTTACTGAATCTTTGTAAACACCATTTGCAAAATTAACATTTACGTTTGATGTTACTTTAAATTTTTTAGTTTCGTACGATTCTAAAATAATTTTTATACTTTGCGTTTTATCACTTTTAACATTTATGTTACTTGGCATATCTTTTATTTCTATAGGAACATTGTTTTCACCCTTTTTAAGTGCATACTCTCCTAAATCTGCAACTAAATTAAATTGATCTTTATTAACTGAATAAAGTTGATTTGCATCACCTTCTAGTTTTAAATCTACTGTAAAGTTTTGATTTGGAGCTATAGCTAAATCATAATCTTTTAAATGTTCTGTGTTAGTAAGCTTTACTGGCACATTTTTTAAAGTGTATGTTTGAATTGGGTTTTCAACGTTAGTTACATATATCCAAAGACCAAAAGATAATAAAAGGCATATAAGTTTAATAATTATTTTTTCCTTTTTATTCCCCTTATCCATGTCTTCACCTTCTCACTAGCATTTTTACTTCTTTTTTCACTTCTACTATTCATTATGCTTACTAAAGTAGTTTTTAATTTATTACCGTCATAATTTCTAGTAAGCCTTCCATTCATAGCTAATGATATAGTTCCAGTTTCCTCTGATACTATTATAACTAAAGCATCTGAATTTTCTGAAAGACCTATACCAGCTCTATGTCTAGTTCCTAATTTTTTATTAATTGCGTTATTGTTTGTAAGAGGAAGTACACAGCCTGAAGCGTATATCCTATCTCCTCTTATTATTGTAGCTCCATCATGAAGTGGAGTATTTACAACAAATATGTTTTCAAGAAGTGCCGAACTAACTTCAGCATCTAAAATCGTACCTGACCCTAGTATTTCTCCAAGACCTGTTCCTTGTTCTATAACTATTAAAGCACCAGTTTTAGTTTCTGCTAAATCTTCTGTTGCTGTAACTATCTCATCTACTAATTTATCTCTATATTCTTTAGTCATTCCTGCTGTGTGCATATCATCAAATGCACTTCTTCCTAAATGTTCTAGTGCACGCCTAATTTCAGGTTGAAATATGATTACAACAGAAAGCACACCTATAGTTAAAGTCTTATTTAAAATAAAGTTAAGCATATTAAGATGTAATATGTAACTTATAGGTATAAGTATAACTATAAATAAAATTCCTTTTAGAAGTTGTTCTGCTCTAGTTTCTTTTATTAGTATATAACCTTTATAGAAAATATAAGCAACAACTAAAATATCTAATACAGACCAAATTGATATATTTTTTACTGAATTTAAAGTTCCTAAGAAAAATTCCTGCATTAGTTTCACCTCTTCTCCATTTAAATTATACAACAAAAAAGCTTACCTTACACACATATAGAATTACTTTTTTGTGGCTTTTTATAATATTCTTTTACTTTAATGAATATAATTTACAAAGTTACGTTTGTTAGATTATGAAAAGGGGTGGTAAACTTTGGAGAAAATATCTAAAAAGTTTTTAGAACTTAAAAATATCATAAAAAGCTTTCTATCAAAAAATAAAAAGCTCTCTACTATTTTGTGTGTCGCTATACTATTACCTATAGTATTATTAATTTTTACAAGTTTTAGTCCTACTAATAGAAATTTAAAAAAACTAAATACATTAGCAAATGAAATTAATTTAGCTAACGATAATTTAAAATTAGCTATAAATGATAATAGTATAAATCCAGAGATTTCAAAACAAGTTCTTTCTTCTAATTTAATTGAACTTGAAAGAATTAAAAATGAACTAAGCACTCTAGATTTAACTTCACTAGACACTACTCAAAAAGCTATATTAAAAACACTTGATACAAACATTAACCTTTTTAAAATTTCATTAGAACTATATACAAACCCAAAAACTTCTAGGTTAGAAGATAAAATTAATGAGTATAATAAAAATCTTGATTCTTTTTATAAGGAAGTAGAAAACATAAGTAAACTTGGAGTTAAAAACATAATTTCAAAGGATTCAGAAAGCTTTTTCAAATTTACTAAAACATACTTACAAACTTTACTTGAAATGAATAACTTAACTCAAATAAATAATGATACTAAAAGAAACTTCATTACATCTTTAAATGGAATTATAACTAATTTCAACAAGATAAATGAAGACTTAAAACCAGCTATAGAAGATATATACAAAAACAACAGATCTTTAGATACTCTTATTACTGATATAGAAAACAAAAAAAATACTTTAAATAAAATAAAAGAAGAATATTTTTGTTTAAGTATTCCAGAAGATGCACTATCACTTCAGAAATCTATAGAAAATTTAATAGATATCTATGGACTTTATATAACTGAACTTAAAGAATCTATCTCTTCGTCTTTAGAATCTTCTATAAATGCATGCTCAAAATATGATGATTTTTCTAAGCTTTATGATAAATTTTTAAAAGATTTAGATAAATATAAAAATAGTTAAGTATAAATTTAAATAAATATGGCAAGACTATCAACTGGACTGGGTTATTAAAGAGGAGGTTTTTTATGAAAAAATTTTTCAGTCTTTTATTAACTTATCTAGTTGTATCATCTTGTATTACAGCTGAAGCTATATCTTTTGTAGCACCTCATTTCAGCTTTTCAAGCATTACAAACGAGAAGTTAAATATTAAAAATGAAAAAATTATAGAAGGTGCAAAAAGTACTAACGTAACTACAACATCTTCAAAAAAAATTGAAAAAAATTTAAAAGAGGATATTGAAGTTTTTAATCACAACGGTTCTTCCCTTGAGATTACAAAAGCAGATATAGACCTTTTAGCTAAATTAGTATATTGCGAAAGTAGAGGAGAACCTTTTACTGGAAAAGTAGCCGTTGCATCAGTTGTACTAAATAGAGTTACAAACCCTAAGTTCCCAGATACTATAGAAAAAGTTGTTTTCCAAAAAAACGCGTTTTCTTGTGTAATTAACGGTAAGTTAGTGGCTAAGCCTGACCAGTCTTGTTACGATGCAGTTTACGAAGCTATTAGAGGTAAAGACCCAACTAATGATGCTCTTTTCTTCTATAATCCATCTATTGCAACTTGCACTTGGATGAAAGAAACGTCTAAGAAAGATTCCAAAAAAATTGGTAATCATACTTTCTTTAAACAATAAAATTCACCTAAATAAATGGTGCTTAAATTTTAGATTAACCTAAAATTTAAGCACCATTTTTATTTTACATTTCTAAATTTATAACTGTTACCTTAGGTCTAGACATAGATTCAATTGAGTATCTAATCCCTTGTGTTCCCATACCTGATGATTTAACTCCTAAGAATGGAAAATGGTCTGGTCCTCTTTCAGTTTTGTTGTTTACTTGAACAGTACCTACTTGTAGTTTGTTTGCAACATAAAATGCTTTATTTATATCTTTTGTAAATACAGAAGATTGAAGTCCATACTCTGATTCGTTTGCAATCTTTATTCCTTCTTCTACATCTTTAATTCTTATAATAGGAAGTACAGGTCCAAAAGGCTCTTCCCAAGCAAGTCTCATATCTGTAGTGATGTTATCAAAAAGAGTTGGGTAAATTAAATTGCCTGTTCTATTTCCGCCAAGTAAAAGAGTTCCTCCCTTTTCTTTAGCCTCATCTATTAATCCTTCTACAAAATCAGCTGACTTCTTATCTATTAAAGGAACTATTGTGCATTGCTCTTTTAATGGATTTCCAACAGTTAAAGCTTCCATTTCTTTTTTAACCTTCGATACTAATTCATCTGCTATACTCTCTAAAACTAAAACTCTTTTAACTGCTGTACATCTTTGTCCTGAATAAGAAAATGCACCGCTTACTATATTTTTAGCTGCTAAATCTAAATCTGCATCTTCTAAAACTATAGCTGCATCTTTTCCTCCAAGTTCCATTAAAAGTGGTTTCATTTCTGTTATTTTAGAAATTCTCTTACCAACTTCACTACTTCCAGTAAAGTTAACAAAATCTATTTTAGGATGAGTTACTACGTAATCTCCAATTTCACTACCTCTTCCTGTAATAGTATTTAAAACTCCACTTGGAACTCCAGCTTCATCAAATGCTTTTGCAAGATAAAGCCCTGAAATACTTCCCTGAGTTGCAGGTTTAAATACTACTGTGTTTCCTGCCATAAGCGCTGGTGCTATTTTTGAAGCTGCTAAATTTACTGGATAGTTAAATGGTGATATAGCTAAAACAACTCCTAAAGGTTCCCTAGTTACTATTGAGATTTTATCGTTTTTAAATCCTGGGAATGAATCTCCTGGAAGTGACTCCCCTTTTATATTTTCAGCTGTATCTGCTGTAAATCTTATAAAGTCAGCTGTTCTTTTTACTTCTGACATTGAACTCTTTTTATCTTTTGCTATTTCAACCATAAGAACTTCTGCAATCTCTTCTATTCTCTCTTCTAAAAGGTCTGCTACGTTATGAAGTATTCTTGATTTTTGATTTGTTGGCATCTCTCTCCATTTAATTTGTGCATCAACTGCTATATCTATTACTTTATCGACCTCTTCTTTTGACATAGCTTGAATAAATCCTACTGATCTATCATCTACTGGAGATTTTATTTCGATTCTTTTTTCATTTGAATCATTCTCCCATTTTCCGTTTATTAAATTACCAAAATACATTTTATTATCTTCTTCTCTATTAAACATATCCTCACTCCTTTTTTATATTATTTGATATTTAACTAATATTTATAACCGTCATCTCTTATAATTCTAATTAACTAATAATTTTTATTAATTATAACACATTATTATCAAAAATAAATAAAAAAAAGGTTAAAGTTTTGAAAAATAAAAAACTTTAACCTTTAATATATGTATTGATTTTTTAGTATGTAGTTATTCCCCTATTTTAATTTCTTTAAAATACCATTATATAAGTATTCTAAATATGATGTATCTACACCATTTACTTTTAATCCGTTTATTCTAGTTATAGCACTATTTAACGATTCTTTAGCATCATTTAAATCTCTTTGTTTTATACATCTACTTGTATATTCTAATAAGTAATCTATCTTTAAAACTTCTTTAGCTTCTATTTCCATACCGTTATTCACTAAATCAAGAATTAAAGAATATATTTTAGGGTTAGTTTTATCTCTTGCGCTAAACAATAAATCATTGTTTTTGCTTGTTTTCTTTGCCATAATTTCCTCCTTAAATATTTTTCTTTATTTAAGTTTACCCCTTATAAGAAATTAAGACAATATTTATAAAAACTCCCCCTTAATTAAGCTCTTTTCTCTGTTTGATGACTTAATCTAATTTATGAAAAAAACCTCTTCTAAACCCCACGTAACCCTAATATATTCTTTTTCATGTCCATAGTTAGTGATACAAGTAAAGTCCCCACTCTACTTTTTATGCCCCCACAGCATAATATGCAATATCAACCCTTTCTAACTATTTAAACACAATAGACTTTAAATCCCTTTAACCCCATAAAACACGGAATAAATCAATATCTTATATGTATTTGATTTATTTTACATAACCTATTTTACACTCTATAACAAAAAAAACTTAACTATCAGTTCAAAATATCAAATTCACTCATATATTTACATTTAAAATAATTTCATACATAATTTCGTAACTTTATTCATATTATATACAAAAAAGAGTAAGATTTTCATATCCTACTCTTTAAATAAATACTTCTATTTTTATACAATCTTCTAGAGCTTCTATAAGAATATCTCCTTTTGATTTGTTTACTATCTTTTTAATATTATATAAGCCGTACCCTCTGTTAGCTCCCTTGGTAGTTATTCCTTTATTTATAGCATTTAAAGCTTCTATTTTATTTATTATTTTATTACTAACGCTTATGTAATGCTTTTTACTTGGTTTTAAATAACGACTCTCTATATTTACATAAATCCAAGGATCTTTTATCGCCTCAACAGCTTCAATAGCATTATTTAATAAATTACTTAAAAGCACAACTAAATCCATTTGATCTAGTTTTATGTCATTTAAATTGTCTGTTACATCATATATTATTTCTATTCCTTTTTCCTCAGCAACAGACATTTTGCTATATAAAACAGCTTTTAAAATAGTATTATCTATATATAATAAATTATTTAAATGATTATTATCTTTTATGTTTCCTATATATTTGTTTATATTTTCTTTTATATCTTTTTCATCTGAAATATTTATTATTGAATATATAGTGTTTAGGTGATTTTTGTACTCGTGTTCATTTGCTCTAAGCTTTAAAATATATTCATCAAATATAGGTTTAAAGTCATTTTCCATCTGTAATCTATTCTTTTCTTTTAATTCTCCTGTTATAGTTATAAAAAGATTAACAGTAAGTGTTATAAATATTAGTATATAAATTGTCATTTCAACTACTAATCTACTTCCAAGCAGACCTTTATCATTTAAAGATTTAAATAATAAAAAGACCAATATACTGTTTATTAATATGTTCACTACAACTTTGCTGTTTTGCATTTTAAATATAGATTCTAATTTATTAGAAATATCTATCCTGTCTAAAATATACCCAAAAACTGTCCACATAATTATAGCTAAGGCTAAAATTATCCACTGGTTATAAACCTCTAAAAGATTTGCAGATGCATATCCTATTAGCTCCCCTAAAAGCATAACTGTAGTTGAAAATACTACATCTATAATAACTTTAATTAAATCATCTTTAGTCACTTTATAAAGTATAAATGAAATTAAACTCATTATAATGATTATTCCCATATTATTATAATATTTTAAAAAGTACTCATTTAAAAACATTATGAATATAGATACTGGAAAAAAAACTAATAAATATTTAGTCTTCTTTTCTCCAACAATTATATTTCTAAATATAATTGTAGTTAACATCTCAAGTATTGTTACTATTGGCATTACTCTATACCCCATTTTTCATAAACAATTTCTTTATAATTACTACTAAGTTGTGCTTTTTTTTCTGTATTTGTAAAATATACATTACTTAATTTAGCATATACTTTTTCTATTTTATTTATATATTTTACATTTACAAGGTATGATTTATGGGACCTTAATATATTTCCGTTTACACACATATTTAATATGTTGCTTAAAGTTAAATTTTTACTTTCAAATGTACCTTTAATTGTATGTATAACAGACTTTCTATTTAAATACTCAACAAATATTATCTCTTCTTCATATATCTTTATAGATACTCCAGACTCTACTGGAACAATCAAAAAGTTTCCATTATCTGAAGGAGAAGTGTTTACTATCTTTTTATGAAATGTGTCTATTATATTTTTAATATCTTCTTCATTAAAAGGCTTTATTAAAACATCATAACAATGGGTGCTTTTAAATGCTTCTATTATCTGTATAACTTGAGTTGTTATAAATACCATCCCTACGTGTTCATACTTTTCTATCTTTCTTATATTTTTTGCAAATTCAAGCCCTGATCCGTCTGGTAAATTTATATCTATAAAAAACATATCTATCTCGCTATTCTTTGCTATTTCTTCTGCTTCTCTTATAGTTGATGCCAAATAGGTTTTTATGTCTATATACAATCTTTCTATAAGCTTCGATAAATTTTCTCTTTGTATTTTTTCATCTTCTAGTATTAAAACCCTCATCGCGTTTCCTCTCTTTATTGCTTTTAAATACAATTTTACCTATATTATACACCACCATAGTTTAAATTCCAACGAGATAAAGGCTAGTTCCATATAATAATAGAACTAACCTTAAATATAAATATGTTTCTTAAAAATAATATAAATTTTAAGCTTCTTCTTTTACTCTTTTTGGTAACTCAGGCTCACCTATAATTCCATAGCAGTAATTGCTTAATGCAACATTTGCAACTAAAAGGCTTAAAACTCCCATATACTTTGCAACATTACTCTTTAATCCTAATTTCTTTAACATTTTCCTCTCTCCTCACTTTTAAATAATCTAATATCATAATAGACTCAGTTAAAAAAACTAAGCTATATAAACTATTGAACCAAAAACCAGTTAATAAAAGGAACCCTCCAGCTGTAAGAATTAATCTAAGCCTTAAAAATAAATTTTTTCTCTCATCATTTCCACTTTTATCTAACTTAGTTTTATATTTAACGGTACTTAGCACATACATTATTATCGCAATACAAACGTAATTTACAATAATGGGGATATTATGTATTTTAGAGGATACAAAAAATAAAAACATATATAAAATTGTACTCTTAAAGAGGCAGCCCATTAAGCTTTTAGCATGAGTTCCCCCTATAGCTGTCCTTATTGTAAATAATAAAGCTGTTACAGTAAAAAATTCTATACCTTTTCCTATAAAAATAGATAAAATCATAATTATAGTTAATTTAAAAGTCTCTCCAATTATAGTTTCAAGACCATATCTTATATCATCTATTTTATATTCATCTGTGATTCCTAATTCATTTTTTATAAAATTAAGATTTTTATTTACTACCCACTGTATCATTTTAAATCCCCCTATTTAAAAACTATTATAGATTCATTTACAAATTATTTATGAATTATGTATATTCTTATCTTTTTCAATCATATTCTTCATTTTAATCTACTTTAATACAAATTTTTAACCACTTTATACTTATTTTATGTTTTAAGTAAAAATATTACGTTAATATATTTATCTAACCACTTTATTGTTGATTTTATTTCCTATACAAAAAAAGAGGTAGCTTAAAGCTACCTCTTAATTAATTAAACTAAATATTTTTTTGTTATTTCTTCAAACTCTGGTTCGTTTTCTTTATACCAAGTTTCAAATCTAACATTCTTTTCTTCTAATGCTTTATATAAATCATAAATATAGTTTGGAATCTCATCTTCTACTATATCTCCATAAACTTTTGCAAGCTTAGTTTCACCTAGTTTAAATGATCCACCTACATGTAATTCAAAACATTTTTTAACTTCATCGTTAACTCTTTTTGATTTACCAGTAAATCCGATTTCTCCAATTTCGTGTACTCCACAAGAGTTTGCACAACCTGAAATATGGATTCTTGGTAATAAATCTTTAGTTACATCTTTCTCTTTTAAAAGATTCACTATATTATTTAATAAACCTTGGCTATTACATAGACCCATTTGACAAACAGGAACTCCGATACAAGAAATAGATTGCATTACATCAATCTCTCCACCTTTGTTATTAGTTAATTCTAATACTTTTATAGCTTCTTCTCCGTTAAGATTTCTTATATACATTCCTTCTGTCATCGCAAATCTATAATCAACATCTTCCATATCTTTAGTTAAGTCAATTATCATTTTTAAATCTTCTGTTTTTAAGATTCCTCCGATTGGATGGAAGTATACGCTATATAAACCTTCAGTTTTTTGCTCTACTAATCTTTTATGTTTTATGTCTGTTTTAATTCCTTTTTTAGATATATTTACAGGTTCTACTTTTATAGTAAGATCTTTTCCTTTTAAGACTTCTTCTAAATGTTTTTTATAACATTCTTTAAAAGCTTCGTCTCCCATTCTATCTGCTATATATCTAATACGAGCTTTACCTTTATTTTTATAATCCCCTTCAGCCATGAAAAGATTTGTCATAGCTTCAACGTGATATATTATTTCTTCTGGTTTTACTATTTCATCAAACTTAACAGCAGTTCTTGGATTTCTACCAAGCCCTCCTCCTATATATAATGAAAATGCATCTTCGCCATTATTGTTTATAGCTACAAACCCCATATCAACTGCTGTACAATGAGCTTCATCATTCTCATTGCTAGACATTGCAATTTTTAATTTTCTTGGTAATTTGTAAGTATAAACCTTACTAGCTATATGATCATTTATCGCTTTTGCATAAGGCGTAACATCAAATGGTTCATCCTTTAAAACTCCTGCAAGTGGTGACATTGCAACGTTTCTTGGGAAGTTACCTCCACCGCCTCTTGTTATTATTCCATAATCTAAAGCTTCTTCCATTACATCACAAACTTCATCTATTGTTAAACCGTGTAATTGAACTGCTTCTCTTGTTGTTGGGTGAACCGATTCTAATTTATATCTTGTTGCCCACTCATAGATTTTGTTTAAATCTTCTTTTGAAGCCATTCCTGATGGAGTTTTAATTCTTATCATAAAAGTTTCTCCACCTCTATGAGCATAAGCTCCCATTCCTCCAGATATAGCTTTAAATTGTGCTACATTTAGTTCTTTATTTACGAATTTATGACCTTGCTCTCTAAATTCTCTTATTTCTTTCCTTAGTATCTCTTTTAATTCGCTCACGTAAATCACCTCTCCTTTTGTAATTTTACTATTATTTTGAAATAATAAAATGATTTATTTCTTATAGTACTTATAGGTAATTACCTATAAGTATTTTAAAACGATTACTTTTTCATTGTTTAAAATAATGCTAAGATTTTATAATCTTAGCATTATCTAAATATACCTATATCATACTCTCTAAAATACCTTCTTGATTTAAACCTAATTTTTTAGAAACTAAGACGCCCTTAACTAATGATGCTCCATTTTTTATAAGAGCTAAAAGCAGTTCATCTTTTACTATTTTTTCTACTTTATATCCTAATAAATGCGCAAGCACAATATTTATAGGAAGGATGGATTTTTCTTCACTAATATAATTTATGTCACATCCTCTTTTAACTGCGTCATTTATAAATTTTATTCTTTCTTTAATCTTAGACCTACCTGTAACTGCATAATGTATAGGTGTTCCAGATCTTTCAAAAACTATATTTTCTCCATCATTATACTCTTCCATAATTTCTTTTGCAATTTTGAAATACCCCTTACTAATGCTCCATTCTAAGGCTGATATCTTCTTATTATCAACTATCTTAAAATCGCAGTTGTTTTCTAGTAGTATTCTAACTATATCTAGTCTTTCCTCTTCTGTTATATCTAAAGGATTAGTAACAGCCCAAATAAGAGCTGTATTTCCTTTTGTATCTTTTTCGTTAATACTTGCTCCAGATTCTAATAAATAATTTACCATATCTATATTTCCGTATATACAAGCTACCATTAAAGGTGTCATTCCTTGTTTTGTTTTACTATCAAGTTCCATCCTAAAATTAACCTCACTCCAAATCATCTCATTAAACAACTCTTTTCTTCTACTCATACAAAACACGTGTAATAATCCTTCAGAAACACTATTTTTATACTTTATATCTCCGCCATTATTAATTATTTCTTTTATAATATCTAAATTTGAATGTGCAACGGCTCTCATAAGTGGAGAATACGGGTCTAATTTATCTTCTTTATTTACATCTGCACCTAAATCTATTAAATTTTTAACTAATTCTAAATCATTTAATATTATTGCAGATTTTAATGGTGTTACTCCTAAGTTATTAAATTTTAAAGATTCGCTATTTATATCTGCACCATTTTTGCATAAAATATTTATAATTTTTATAATATTATTTTTATTTTCTACATCGCTTTCTTTATTAAAAATAAAAACAGCATTATTAAGTAATTCATAGCCTAGCTTATCTTTTAAATTTAAAAAATCACATTCATCTATTAAATTTTCTACTTTCTTTATATCCCCTTCTTCTATTGCCTTTTTAAATAAGACTTCTAAATTTCCCAATACTATATCACCCCTTTTAAATTTTTATTTAAAATAACTATTACTATATTCTTATAAGATAATAAGCTTATTTATACTTTATTTTTAAAATTATTTTAAATATAGAAAAAGCTCTAAGATAAAACTAAATTTATCTTAGAGCTTTTATTATTTCTTTCTTTTATCCATAATCTTCTTAGAGAATATTACTCCGCAAAGTAAAAATAACATTGGAATAATAAATTGCGGTGAAAGAGGATTACTTATATTCTTTCCTATTATTGAATAACAAATAGTTTCAGGTAATACTCCTAGTAAAGAAGCTAATATAAAATCTTTATATTTAATCTTAGTTAATCCACAAGCATAACTTAAAGGGTCATAAGGTAAAATAGGTGGTAATCTTAGTAAAAATAAAATCTTAAATCCATTTTTCTCTATATTATCATCTAATTTCATAAACTTATTTCCAAGAAACCCTTCAACAAAGTTTCTTCCAAGATATCTTGAAACAAAAAACGCTATTGTTCCTGTTATAAAGAAACCTATCATAGTTAAAATAAACCCTTTAACAGGTCCAAACACTATACCACTAACTATCGCCATAACGTTTGTTGGAACTACAAATAAAAATGGCTTTATAACATAAGATAGAAGATAAATAGCTGCTGCATACCCGCTTCTTTCTTTAATAAATGTACATATTTCATCTACATTTAAGCTTTCAATAAACTTATAATGATCTCCTATAAATAAAACAGCAATTACAATTATAGATATTAATATAATAAACTTAACCTTATTTGCTGTAGTAATCTTTTTCTTCTCCATCAATTTTCCACCTTTTATCCCCTTCTAAACTATCTATACTTTATATAAATTAGCACAGTTACACTTTACTGTAAATGAAAGATAAACAAACTTTATATTTTTTAAAATTTATTAAGAAATCTAAAGATTAGTTATCTAATTAATATGAAATTAAAAGGTTTACTATATCAATTTTATCTATATTTTTTAATAAATAGTATATTATTCAAATAATGTGTTTAATTTTATTAGTCTTATAATCTCCAAATAAAAAAATAGGTAAGATTTACTATAAATCTTACCTATTTTTCTTTATTTATTTTCAAAAGTTCCAAACACTACAGGTTTACCTTCTGAAACCATTATTTTTCCTCTTGCTATAACTGTATTTATATCTAAAGTATCTTTATCTACTATAACTAAATCTGCATCTTTTCCTTTTTCAATACTTACCTTATTAGAAAGCTTTAATATATTTGCTACGTTTTTAGTTATAGTACTTATAGCTTTTTCTATCTCTATTCCTTCACTTAAAATAGAATCCCTTATTTCTCTATAAAGAGTTTCTACACTACATATCCCCATGCCTATAAGCTTTCCACCTTCATCAAATACAGGCATACTTCCATTCCCATCAGAAGAGAAAGTTATCTTTTCTATCTCTACGCCCTTTTCTAAAAGGTATTTAAAAGCTTTAGAAGGTCTAACTTCATCTTTTTCTAAGTGCTCTATATCAGCACTAGAAGTTATATCTAAAGAGCCACCTCTCTTTGCCCAATCTACTCCTGATTCTAATAGTTCTTTTGTCCTACTCATATGAGTTGGAAGGATTTGATCTGCTGGAATTTCACTTTGATTTAACATCTCAAATAAAAAGTCCATCTTTCTTGCACCGCCACCTAAGTGAACGTTAACTATTCCAGCTTTCCCTGATAAAAGTCCTCCTACTCTAGCTTGAGCTACTAGATTTATGAATTGGTCTAGTCTAGGTTGAGTGCTTCTGTTATCTGATAGAGCAATTTCTCCAACTCCTATAACTTCTTCTACAAGCATTAAATCCCCTTTAATGCTTTCAGTCATAGTTTGAACTGGAACGTCGTAAGAGCCAGTGTAACAAAAAGCTGATATACCTTCTTCTTTTAAAGCCTTAACCTTAGCTACTACACTTCTCATATCTCTACAAACGCTATCTGTTCCTCTACACCCTACAACAGTAGTTATTCCACCTTTAGTTATACTGCTTAAATCGATCTCTGGAGTTCTAGTTTTAAACCCTCCTTCTCCGCCTCCACCTGTTAGGTGGATATGAGAATCTATAAAGCCTGGAAATAATAGTTTTCCCTCTCCTTCTATCTCTTCAATCTCTATAAAATCTTTAGGTATATCTATCTTTTCATAAATCCCTTCGATTTTATCATTAACTATAACTAAATCTCTCTTACCTATAAATTTCGGACTATAAATTTCAATATTTTTGATTACCTTTACCATAGTATATATCACATCCTAAACTTTAGTTTTCTAATATCTTACTTATTTTATCGTTATTATACATAGAATTTGCATATTTATCTTTAATTATTCTTGCATATAATTTGCTATCCTCTATATTAGTCTTCTCGTTTAATAATGCTAATCTATATAGAACTTCATCTACATAAGTTCCATCGCTATAATATTTATAATACTCTTCTAAATACTTTATAGCTTCTTTATTATCTTTAAGTTCACTTTCTGTTACTCCTAAATAATATAGAACATGCTCGTTTAAATAAGTACCTTTAGAATAAGGAAGTGCTATTAAAAATTCATCTAGTGCCTTTTTATATTCTTTGTCATTAAAGTATTTTTGACCGTTATCATAAAACTTTTGAACGCCTTCATCTTTTAGTTCTTTTTTAGCTTTATCGTATAATTTTTTATCTTTTCCATTTAAATTATCTATATTTAAATCTCCTAAGATACTTGCCATACTATAATAATCATTATTTTTTATTGCACTATTTAATTTATCTGTATCTAAAGCATTTTCTTTATTTACTTCTTCTTTTTTATCTTCAGTAACCTTTTTCTCTTCCTCTTTACTTTGAACCTCTACTTTATTCTCTGCAGTTTCTGAAGGTAAGTTTGCTTTAGCTTCACCTTTAGTTACCATGTTGTATATTCCAAAACCCCCACCAGCGAGTACCGCTATTAAAAATGTAATTATGTATATTTTTTTATTACTCTTTAGACTTTTATTATCGCCATAAATTTCATTTATCTCTTTTATCAAAGCTTTTGCTTCTTTATAATTTTTATCCACTATTAAAGCTTCATTTAAGTATTCTTTAGCTTCTTTTGGCATTCCCTTTTTTAAGTAGCATTTTCCTAAAGCTGTATTAACTTTTATAGTGTTAAAATCACTTTTTTTACACCTATTAAGTAGCTCTATAGCTTTATCTATCTCGAGTTTCTTTAAAAGAAATTCTGAAGTTTTATAAAGTTCTACTTTTTCTCTATCATTTATAGAATCTTTAATATAAGATTTTGCCATATCATTATCATTGAATTCTCTATTTATATTCCAAACTGTTATAGCATCATCTAGCATTCCTCTTTGATATAAAATAATACCTTTTAAATTTAAAATCGCTTGATTTTTAAGACTTTCTGCCATAGCTTTTTCACATACTTCTATAGCTTTATCTAATTCACCTTCATCATGGTATTTTACGGCTTTATTATAAAGCTCCCCCATTTTTCTACTCATAGTTTATTAAAATCCTCCGTAAATAATAATTCCAAGTATAGCTGCTATCACTATACTAAGTATCGGATGTATCTTTGTTCTAAATAATATAAATCCTACTATAACCGTTATTATTATAGCTTTAAAATCAACATATGCTTCTAGGGCTAAGTCGTAAAAAGCCTGTATTATAAGGGCAATCAAAACTGGCCTCATAGCTTGCAAGGCTCCTTTTAATACCTTAGACTCTTTAAATTTGTCCATAGCTTTAGACGCAATACTAACTAATACAAACGACATAAAAACAACACCTATAGTCGCAAAAGCTGACCCTAAAACTCCGTCTACCTTATACCCTACAAATGTTGCAGAATTTATAGCAACAGGTCCTGGAGTCATTTGGGATATCCCTATGATATCCATAAATTCATTACTGCTTATCCACCCGTGATTTGTTATAATCTCTCTTTGGATAAATGGTATCATAGCATACCCTCCACCAAAGCTTACTGCTCCGATTTTTAGGAAAGTAAAAAATAAATTTAATAATAATCCCATCTACTCCACCTTACCTTTTAAAAATATCGCTCCAAAAATAGCTGCAATTATTATAACTACTATAGGATTAATTTTAAATATTATAAGTGCTATAAGAGAAATAACAAATATAATTATATTTCGCTTATTTTTATCTACACCTTTAGCTAAACTTACAACTCCTGTTAAAACTAAAATTGGAACAGCAGCTGATATACCTTTAAATGCAAGATTAACATAATAATTAGATCTAAATTGCATAAATACAGTAGCTACTAACAATATTATTAGAAACGAAGGTAGTGCAACTCCTAAAAGTGCCATAACAGCACCTAAAACTCCCCCTATTTTATAACCGATAAATATAGATGTATTTACAGACATAGCACCTGGTAAACTTTGTGCAACAACAAGCATATCCATAAACTCATCTTTACTTACCCATTCATTTTTCTCTACTACTTCTTTTTCTATAATAGGAATCATCGCATATCCTCCCCCGAAGGTAAATGCACCTATTTTTAGAAATGAAACAAACATCTTCAAAACTTTTTCCACAGTTTCTTCCTCCTGGGCTTTAATTTATAAACATATTTTAACACAAAAAAGCAGCTATTAAATTTTATTTTAGGTGTAACCATAACTATTAATTCTTTTATTATTTTTTAAATTCTAATATTTTACATTGACAAGGATATCATAAATCAATATTATAATATTGATAATTATTTTCATTTAAGGAGTTGTATCAATTATGTACTTATTAATATCATTAATAATAGTTAGCTTCTTAAGTTTAGTTTTCGAAAAACAAATTAAACTTAAGAAGAATCTATTATTCTTTATTTCAGCAATCATATCATTATTAGTATCAATTTATGAAATAATAAAAATCTCAACTGGATTTAAATTATCTGGGTTTCCCTTTGTTATAGAACGTTCTTTTATGAAGGGTTTTATTTCTTTATCTTTCTTTATTCTTGTAATGTTTGCAGGTGCTCTTAACAAAAGGTTTGAAATAACTAAAAGGCTTTTAAGAATACGTGCAGAACTTGCAATAATAGCCTCTATTCTTTTATTACCTCACGGAATTATATACCTTTATAAATTTTTAATAGCTTTTATAAATAAGCCTAATTTAAGTCCTTCTTATATATCCCTAATAGTTATAGGACTTATAGCTTTTATTATTATGATTCCATTATTTATAACATCATTTGATAAATATAGAAAATCCTTAGGATATAAGAAATGGAAATCTATTCAGAAGTTTTCTTACCTTTTCTTCTTTTTAAGTTATGTTCATATAATGGTTATTTTATTATTTAGTAAAAAGATAGATATTTTCAGCTTAGCACTCTATAACTTGATTTTCTTATCTTATACTTTTTTAAGATTACGATTAAGACAAAACTAAAAGCTTGCCAAAATTTTTGGCAAGCCTTTTATTAGTCTTCTAATTTGAATTTTGATATTAATTCTATAAGTTTCTCATTTCCTTCTTTTGACTCGTCAGATAACCTTTTTACTTATTGCGCTTTAACTGAAATCTCATTTGATTTTTCAGCTATATTTGTAGTTCCGTTTGCGCCTTCTGTTGAAGCTTTAGATATATTATCTGAGACCTCTACCATTTCTTTTATTGCAAGTACTATTTGATTAGATGCATTATCAAATTCATCTACCATATTCTTAACAAATTCAGCATCCTCATTATATTTATCTGTTGCATTTAGCATAGTCTCATAATCCTTTTGTACGTTTATATTTACAAATTCCATCATATCATTTGCGCTACAAGAAAGGCTTTTTACTGATGTAGTTACTTTTACTATTATTTCTTGTATCTTTTCTACTGCTTCTTTTGAGTTTTCTGCTAAATTCCTTATTTCATCTGCAACTACTGCAAAGCCTTTCCCAGCTTCCCCTGCTCTTGCAGCTTCAATTGCTGCATTAAGTGCAAGTAAGTTTGTTTGATCTGTTATTTGCATTATAGTTACTGCTAAACTTTTAATTTCTTCTACTGATTTTGCTTCTTCTAAAGCAGATTCAAGGCTTTGTTTGTTATCATTATAAACATTAACTCCATCTTCTCTTGCTTTTAAGAAGTTTTCTTTTAAATTATTAGCTCTAGATTTAATATCCATAGCTGCTTTAGCTCCAAAATGTGCTTTTTCAGCTATAGTCTCTACTGAACTTTCAATTTCGTTTGTAGTTGCAGTCATCTCTTCTGTAGATGCTGCCGTTTCTTCCATCCCAGCTGAAAGCTCTTCTGTAGTAGCTACTACTTATTCAATGCTTTCGTTTAAATCACCTATATTAATAACAGTTTCATAAACTGAATTATCTAACTTTTTAACTTCTTCTTTAACCCCTATAACTAAATCACTTATATTTTTTCGCATCTTTTCTAAAGATTTACCTAAAACCCCTATTTCATCACTTTTATTTAAAAGAACTTTTGGAACATCTTCTGTAAAATCTGCATCCCCTAATTTTTCTAAGTAGTTCGCAGCTATAGTTACAGGTTTTATCATTTTTCTAACTATAAAAAATACAGCTAAAATCATTAATGAAACTATTATTATATTTACCGAAACTAATATCTTAAATAATTTATTATATTCAGCTTTATAATTTTTTTCAGGTACATTCGCTAAAAATGCCCAGCTGCTATTTATGCCCTTTAGTTTCATAGGTGCATATGCAGAAAGCACTTCTTCATTTATTTTTGGATCTACGCTTAACGTCTCAAATATTTTATCTTCTTTTAACTTTTCTAATATATTTTTATAATCTGGTTCAACTTCACTTAAGTTTTTCCCAATTATATCTTTATCATTACTGTCTGCTATTATAGTTCCTTTATCCGTTATTATTGACGCAAACCCTCCCATAGGTTTCGCCTCGTTAACTATATTTTCTATCTTGCTTAATTCTAAATCAACTCCAAGTACTCCAACAAACTCTTTATCTACAATTATAGGTATGCTTAAAGATACAATAGATTTTTCTTCCCCAGAAAAATTGTATTTGTAAGGTTCTGATAAAAATGCTTCCTTTGTCTTTTTAGGAACTAAAAAATAATTTCCTGTTCCTTCTTTTTCGAAATCCTCGCATCTTTCTAGTGCTATGTTGTTATCTTTCCTAACTGCATAAGGTATAAACCTTCCAGTTTCATCTGAACCTTCTTTATTTTTATAATTTTTATCTTTGTTATCGAAAGCATCCTTTTCCCAAACAGTATATATTCCAAGAATACTATCATTATTAGAAAGAGTACTTTTAAGTAGCTTTATAACATCATCTCTACCTAAGTTATTATCTTCTTTTGCAAAAATTAATGTTTCCCTTATAGATTCAAGTGATGCTTTTGACATCAATAAAGTGTCCTCAATTTCTATTGAATAAGCTTTAGCTACTTGCTTTGCTTCTTCTCTAGCTTGTTTAAAAGAACTTTGTTTTACGTTTTGAAGAGAAATCTCTCCAAGTATTATTACTCCTACCAGTGTTACTAAACCTATTATTATACTTAGTTTAGCTGCTAAATTTAGTTTTTTTATCAATTCATTTCCCCCTAAAAGATAAGTTTTACTCTTATTTTTCGTCATTTTTCTACAAAACTATAATCTTTTTAAGGTTTTTTATGAATTTTTATTTTATTTTTTCAAAAAGCCATCTTTTTTTAATACTTTTATAAATTTCACCTACTTTTAAAAACTATTTACTAATTTAAATATAAAAGTTTCTATCACAAGTATATCTAATTTACTAAACGTAAAAAAACACCTAGGCTTTAGCCTAGGTGCTTAAAAGTTATATAAATAATATTATTCTTGTTCTAATATTATTTTCTTAGCTCCTAAGATTGATGAAGCACTCATTGAGAACTCATCTAATCCATATTCTACAAGTGTTGGTATAGCAGCTTCATCTCCTGCCATCTCTCCACACATTCCTACCCATTTACCGTGTTTGTGTGCACCATCTATAGTCATTTTTATTAATCTAAGTACAGCTGGGTGCATTGGGTTGTAAAGGTATGAAACCTTCTCACTCATTCTGTCTGCAGCTAATGTGTATTGAATTAAGTCATTAGTTCCGATTGAGAAGAAATCAACGTGCTTAGCTAACTCGTCAGCCATTACAGCAGCAGCTGGAATTTCAACCATTATACCCCATTGTATTTCTTCTGAGAATTCTTTTCCTTCTTTTCTTAATTCAGCTTTACACTCATCAACAACTTCTTTAGCTTGAAGGAATTCTTCAAGTCCTGAAATCATTGGGAACATTACGCAAAGATTTCCATAGATTGAAGCTCTAAGTAAAGCTCTTAATTGAACTTTAAATATATCTTTTCTATCTAAGCAAAGTCTGATTGCTCTGTATCCTAAGAATGGGTTCATTTCTTCTGGTAATGGTAAGTATGGTAAAGTTTTATCTCCACCGATATCTAAAGTTCTTATTACTACTTGCTTTTTCATGTTTTCTAAAACATATTTGTAAGCTTCGTATTGTTCGTCTTCAGTAGGTGCGCTATCTCTATCCATGTATAAGAATTCAGTTCTGAATAATCCTACACCGTCTCCACCGTTAGCTATAACACCTTGTACGTCTTCAGCTTTTCCTATATTTCCGCAAACTTCTACTCTCTTACCTGATTTAGTAACAGTTTTTACGTCTACAAGTTTTCTAAGTTCTTCTTGTTCTTTTAAGAAAGTTTCTCTTTTTGCTTCGTATTCTTTAATAGTAGCTTCATCTGGGTTTATTATGCAAATACCTTCAATACCATCAACTATTATTGAATCTCCTGTTTTAACTGAAGAAGTTATGTCTCCTAAACCAACTACAGCTGGAATTTCTAGAGTTCTAGCCATGATAGCTGAGTGAGAAGTTCTTCCTCCGATGTTAGTTAAGAAAGCAACAACTTTGCTTCTATCTAATTGAGCTGTGTCTGATGGAGTTAAATCTTCTGCAACTACTATAGTGTTACCTTCAGTTATTGCAAAAGCATCTCCGCCTTTACCAGCTAAGTTTGCTATTATTCTTTTTGAAACGTCTTTAATATCTGCTGCTCTTTCTCTCATGTAAGCATCATCCATTGATTCGAAAATCATTACGAATGTATTAGTTACATTTTCTACAGCTTTCATAGCGTTAATTGAATTGTTTTCTATTTCTAATGCCATTGCTCCAGTAAATTCTGGGTCATCAAGTAAAGTTATGTGTGCTTCGAACACAGCCGCCTTTTCTTCTCCCATTTCTACACTAGCTTTAGCTTTTATTTTTTCTAATTGCTCTTTTGAAGAGTCTAATGCCTTTTGTAAGTTTTCTTTTTCTACTGCTATATCTGAAACCTTTGCGTCAGTTATAACTATCTCCTCATGCTCTTGTAAGAATACTTTTCCTATTGCATATCCTTTTGAAGCAGCAATACCTTTTTTCATATCTAAATCCTCCTTAATTATGTTCCTATTCAAATAAAATTTAGGTACATAAATTAATTACTATCCAAACTGATAATAATTCTTATGATAACCTTTTACATATCAAGTACAACCATTGTAATTATATCATAATTTATATCTTTGTTAACACCTTAGAGTATAAATTTTACTAAGTAATTTGTAAATTTTTAATACTGATGTATATTTTTTTCATCCTATTTTTTATGATTACTAAATTTTTGAAAATATTAATTCCAATTAATTTAATAAAATATATTTTTTTCTATCTTTTCTTATAATTACATAAAAACATTTTCATTAATCCTTTACATTTTTTATTATACCTTTAAATTGCCCTACTGTGAGAATTTTATGAAAATTTGTTCAACCATTAATTGTATTTCTGATGTAAAAATGTTATTTTAGTGTATATACACCTGTAAACTATAAAAATTTCTAGGAGGATTTTTTCATGGATAATATAACAAACCAAATATTAAAATTAAAGGATGAAAATGACATATTGATTTTAGCTCACTACTACGTAAGTCCAGAGATCCAAAAAATCTCAGATTTTGTTGGTGATTCCTATTATTTAAGCAAAATAGCATTAGAAAGACCTGAAAAAACTATAGTGTTTTGTGGGGTATCTTTTATGGGAGAAAGTGCAAAGATTTTAAGTCCAAATAAGACAATAATACTACCGAATCTAGATTCAAAATGCCCTATGGCAGATATGATATCTATCGAAGAAATTAAAACTATGCGTGAAAAATATTCTGACCTTGCAGTTGTAACTTATATAAATTCT
>NZ_JAMDLQ010000021.1:0-38572 GCF_024705715.1 Clostridium sp. LY3-2 | reverse complement strand
AAGTAAAAGAATATGCAGATGTATGCGTAACATCTTCTAATGCTATAAAAGTTATTCCAAACTTAAAAGAAAAAAATATCTTCTTCGTACCTGATAGAAACCTTGGAAATTATCTAAAAGAACAAATCAAAGATAAAAATTTCATTTTAAATAATGGTTTTTGCCCTATTCATAATTATATGAATGAGGAAGATGTATTAAACGCAAAAAAACTACACCCTAAAGCAAAGGTTATTTCTCACCCTGAGTGCACTAAAGAAGTTTTAAATCTTTCTGATTTTATAGGAAGCACATCAGAAATAATAGAATTTGCAACTAAAGACCCTTCTTTAGAGTTTATAGTCTGTACTGAGGTTGGAGTATTTTATGAACTTAGAAAAAATAATCCAAACAAAGAATTCTATACAGTAAATGACATGCAGATATGTCCTAATATGAAGAAAATAACTCTAAAGAGCCTATACGACGCAATAAAAAATAAAACAAATAAAGTATATCTTTCAGAAAATATAATTTTAAAGGCTAAAGATTCGCTAACTCGTATGCACGAATTAGCTAAATAATATAAAAGAGGCGATATTTATGACTTATGACATCTTAATAATAGGTACAGGCATTTCTGGCCTTTACTGTGCTTTAAATATAGATAAAAGTAAAAAAGTTCTTTTAATTACTAAATCAAAAAAAGAAGACAGTAACTCTTATCTAGCTCAAGGTGGTGTTTCTGTTTTAAAAGACTCTAAAGATTTAAATCTTTTTATAGAAGATACCCTTAAAGCTGGCCATTATAAAAACAATAAAGAGTCAGTAAAAACTTTAGCTTTAGAATCTAGACAAGCTATAGAAAATCTAATCTCTTTAGGTGTTAGATTTGAGAAAAATGAAAATGGGCTTATTTATACAAAAGAAGGGGCTCACTCTACAAACAGGATTGTCTACCATAAAGATATTACAGGAAAAGAAATAACAGACACCCTTTTAGATAGAGTATCACTTTCTTCTAATATAACTCTTTTAGAAAACACAAAATGCGTAGACTTATTAACTTCAAATAATTCTTGCATAGGTGCCATTATAGAAAAGAATAATGAAACAGAAAAAATATATTCTGAATTTACAGTACTAGCTACTGGAGGAATCGGTGGTTTATTTAAAAATTCTACAAATCAAAATAGTATAACTGGAGATGGCTTATCCTTAGCTTTAAAGCATAATATAATCCTTAAAGATATGAATTATATTCAAATCCATCCAACGGCTCTATATTCTAAGGATTTAAATAAAAGAAGATTTTTAATATCTGAATCTTTAAGAGGTGAAGGCGCTATATTAATTAATTCAAATGGTGAGAGGTTTATAAATGAACTTTTACCAAGAGACATAGTATCTAATGCTATCTTTAAAGAAATGAATAAAACTAAAAAAGATTATGTTTACTTAAAAGCCGATTTTCTTTCTGAAGAATTTTTAAAAACTAGGTTTCCAAACATAGTTAAAGCTTGTTTTGATGAGGGATATAACATCTTAAAAGAACCTATTAAAGTAAGTCCAGCCCAGCATTATTTTATGGGTGGAATTTCAGTTGATTTGTTTGGAAGAACTTCTATGGATAATTTATTTTCTTGCGGTGAAACTGCTTGTACTGGCGTTCACGGTCAAAACAGATTAGCTAGCAATTCATTATTAGAAGCTTTAGTTTTTTCAAAGAGAATAGCAAACTTTATAAACTCTTCAAGAGGCGCTTTTATCTATAATAATTATAACTTTAAAGCATCTACTCCAATAGATAAGTCTAAAGTCATTGATTTATTAAAAAGGGAGGCTGATTTTTTAGATGACTCAATATTTAAATATTAATAATCCAATGGATAAATATATTATCAGTGCATTAAATGAAGATATAAGTAATTACGATATAACAACAAACTCAATAGTTTCAGAAAACCAAATAGCATCTTCAGATTTAATCTGCAAAGAAGATGGTATCTTGTGTGGAATAGATGTTTTTAAGAGAGTTTTTGAACTTTTAGGTGATTTTAAATTTGAAACGTACTTTTCTGACGGAGATAAAATTAAATCTGGTGATATTATTTTAAAATTAGAAGGTAATTGCAGAAATATATTACTTGGAGAACGAACTGCTTTAAATTATCTACAGAGGATGTGTGGAATTTCTACTTTAACCACAAAATTTGTGGATAAAATGGTGAAAAATAAAACAAAACTTTTAGATACTAGAAAAACCACCCCTAACATGAGGCTTTTTGAAAAATATGCAGTAACTGTTGGAGGAGGTAAAAATCACAGATTTAATCTTTCAGACGGAGTAATGATAAAAGATAATCACATAGATGCAGCAGGCGGGATTTTAAACGCAGTAAATTTAGTTAGAAATTCTGTAGATGCAACTAAGAAAATAGAAGTTGAAACTGAAAATATAGAAATGGTCTTAGAAGCACTAGAAGCTAAAGCAGATATAATAATGCTAGATAATATGTCTATTTCTGATATGAAAAAAGCTATAGATATTATAGGAGACTCAGCCCTTACAGAGATCTCTGGGAATGTTTCCTGCGATACTATCTCTAAGCTTTCTTCTCTTAATGCGGACTTTATTTCTTGCGGCGCTTTAACTCACTCCGCTCCTATCTTAGACCTTTCTTTAAAAAATCTAAAAATAATATAAAAAAATAATAACTCGATTAAATAATCGAGTTATTATTTTATTAAAAGAAATGCCATCCCTATAATTATTATCCCTATTATAACTCTAGACATCCCAGAGCTTTCTATTGTATTCTTCTTTAAACTTTTCTTTTCCTTTTTAGATTTTACTATATCTAAATATCCAGTTACACTTATTAAGCCTCCGCAAATAATTGCTAGTACCCTTTCTGTTATAATTCCTTTAAGAGCTAGTACACCTACAGCTAATAAAATGATAACTACATAACTTTTCTTTATCATTTGCATAAATTATTCCCCCAAAAATTCCAATTGAATAAATAGTTATTTTGATTCTCTCTCTAAAATAACTGTTGCTGTACTTTCTTTGCTATCTGAAAGTATATTAGAAATTTTATATCCTTCTTTTGCATAATAATTTAATTCATTTTCAAAATCTAAAACTGTACTTGAATCTAATATACATCTAAAAACCTTATATTCGTACATAATAGCTCTCCTTTATATCTTATATTACTAATAATTATACCGTATCTTACAATCCTTTGAAATTTATTTTTGTTTTTAAATTAATCTTCTGTTTCTAATTACTTAATTATTAAGTGATATAATTACACCTATTATTATAAGATTCGAGGGGATTTTTATGAGTTTAGTTGCTATTTTAAAAGCCTTTATGCTTAAATTTGGATACCTTGCTACTTTTTCTTCTGTATTTTTAGAATATATATGCTTCCCTATACCTAGTGAAGTAATTCTTCCCTTTGCAGGGGATTTAGCTATAAGTAATGGGCAAAACATATATATATTAACATTATTTTCTGTTATAGGAGGAAATTTAGGTGCTTTAGTAGTTTTTTTAATAGGACGATTTGTTGATAAAAATTATTCTGACAAGCTTTTTAAAATCTTTCCTAAATTTAAAGCCCCCATAGAAAAGTCAAAAAGCTTCTTATATAAGCATAGATATATAGGCGTATTTTTATCAAGGCTTTCTCCAGTTGGTAGAACTACCTCTTCTATAGTAGCTGGAATGGTAGGAATGAAAGTTCCTAAGTTTTTAATTTGTTCTGTATTAGGAATGACTATTTGGAACTTTACTTTGATAAAACTAGGTAGTTTATTTTATAAAGATGAAAAAACTCTTTTACTAATAATTCATAAATACTCTTTAGTTTTTATCTTCTTAGTTATTATTTTAGTAATATTTTTAGTTATTCACTTCATTAAAAATAAAAAATCCTCTAAGTAAATTTACTTAGAGGATTTTTTTAAAGAAATATCTTTATACCGATTACTCCAGCACTAACAGTAGAAACTATTTCTATAATTAGTTCTGGAATACTTGATATTATATTTAATACGCTCTTATTTTCTCTTTTTGCTAAATAAATAAACATAATTACTTCTATAATGCATCCAACCATTATAGAATAATAAGCACCTTTAACTAGAGAACTTGCATTTACAGGTATCTCTACTCCATGTTTTAAAAAATATACTACTAATATTCCCTTAAATATAGTAGATATTATTAAGAAAACTATACTTATAATTCCACCTACTAAGTTAGATTTTATCCCTTCATCCTCATCCCTCTCTAAATATATTTCATACAAAGACTTAAAGAAATCTATACTTAAAATTATACCTAGTACTAATCCCATACCTCACCTCTAGAATATTTTACCATATATGAGCTTAAAAAAAATCCTCTGAAATAATTAATTCAAAGGATTTTAAAGTTACATCTTATAAATCATCAACTAAAGTAGCTGCCTTTGCGTAGGCTGTAGATTTAGCTTCAAAGAAATCAGTTTTTACAGAGTTTGCATTTGCTTGTCTGTCTACCCATTCAGCTGGATTTTCATCATAGCCTTCATATAGTTTATCAAGGCCTATAGAAGTTAATCTCATATTACCAAGATATTTTATATAGTCTTCTATAAGTTTTTTATTTATACCAGATATATTATCTCCTATTACGTAATGACCCCAAGCTATTTCGTGTTCTACACCAATTCTCATCATATCTCTAAGATCATTTTTTAATTTATCTGTAAAAATTTCAGGCTCTTCTAATTGAAGTTCTTTTATAATAATTCTAAATAACCAAAGATGAGTATTTTCATCTCTATTTATATATCTTATCTCTTGCGCTGAACCTGGCATTTTTCCGTTTCTCTCTAGATTATAGAAGAACATAAATCCACTATAGAAATATATCCCTTCTAATATATAGTTTGCCATTATAGTTTTTAAAAGATTTTCTTTTGTAGGACTTTCTAAAAAGCTATTGTAAAGCTCACCTATAAACTTATTTCTCTCTAAAAGTATTTTATCATCTTTCCATTGATATAAAATTTCGTTTCTCTTTTCAGGTGAACATATAGTATCTAACATATAACTATAACTTTGTGAGTGAACAGCTTCTTGGAATGCTTGTATAGTTAAGCAAAGGTTAACTTCACTTGCTGTTATATAGTTATTTATGTTACCTAAATTAGCTGTTTGAATTGAATCTAAGAATATTAAAAATGAAAGTATTTTATCGTATGCAGTTCTCTCATCATCTGTTAATCTCTTATAATCTTTTAAATCTTGAGCTAAGTTTATCTCTTCTGGTATCCAAAAGTTATTCATACCTTGTCTGTACCAATCTGATACCCAAGTATATTTCATATTGTTAAAATCATTAAGATTTGTTGTATTACCATTTATCATTCTCTTTTTTGAAGTTTCTATATCTCCAAACTCATTAAAGAGTGGTTTTCTATTTATATCTAACATTTAAATTTTGCCTCCTAAATACCTCTATCTTTTAAGCTGAACAGCTTTCACAATCTCCAACTTCAAGTGACTTACTTCTTACGTAATAGATTGATTTAACACCTGACTTACAAGCCTCTATATAAAGGTTCATTATACCTCTCATAGTATAATTTGTAGTTATATAAAGATTGAAAGATTGTCCTTGGTCTATATGTCTTTGCCTTACACCATTCATCTTAACGCACCAAGCTTGGTCTATGTTATAAGCAGAGTTATAATACCAGTAATTATCTTCTGAAAGATTTGGCGCTGTCTTTGGAACTATACTTCCCTTTTTCTCTTCTAACCAAAATCTAGACATAACAGGGTCTACTCCCTCTGACGTTCCAGCAAGTGTTGCTGTAGATCCGTTAGGTGCTACTGCCATAAGGTATCCGTTTCTCATTCCATTTTCTTTTATTTCTTTATAAAGTTCTCTCCATCTATTAGAGTTATATCCTCTTAATTTAAAATAATCTCCATTATCCCAATCAGAACCTTCAAATTCATTATATCTTCCTTTTTCTTTAGCTATTTTCATACTAGCTTTAATAGCATAGAAATTTATATTTTCATATACTTTATCAACAAAGTCTTTGTGATTATCTTCTGTAAAATGAATTCTATTTTCAGCAAGCATATGGTGATATCCTGAAGTTCCAAGACCTACTCCTCTATACTTTTGATTTGTAACTTCTGCATAAGGAACTGAGTAATAATTAAGGTCTATTACGTTATCCATAGCTCTTATTTGAGTCTCAACAACGTACTCTATCTCCTCTTCACTTGTAACATCAACATTTCCTAAAACTACTGAAGAAAGATTACAAACAACAAAGTCCCCTGCCTTAGTCTTTTCAACTATAACTTTATCTCCATTTTCATCTGTTATTTCACTTTCTCTTATATCCATAGGACTCATGTTTTGCATTATTTCAGTACAAAGATTTGAAGAATAAATCATACCCTTATGCTTATTTGGATTCATTTTATTTGCAGCATCTCTAAAGAAAGCAAATGGAGTTCCAGTTTCTGCTGCACTTTTAATTATAAGTCTTACTAAGTCTTTAACCTTCATAATACGTTTTTCTATTCTAGAATCATTTACACAGTCATAGTATTTTTCTTCCCACTCGTCACCATAAAAATCTTCTAAAGAATACCCTTTAACTAGTCTTATTTCGTGAGGACACATCATATACCAGTTTGCATCTATATCTTCTTCTGCAAGCTTCCAAAATAGGTTTGGATAACAAAGCCCTGGGAAAACATCATGTGCTTTCTTTCTATCGTCTCCGTTATTAGTTCTAACTTGAAGGAAATCTGGTAGATCTTTATGCCAAGCGTCAAGCCAAATAGCTACTGAACCATTTCTTACTCCAAGCTGGTCTACCGCTATTGCTGTATCGTTAAATAATTTAACCCAAGGTATAATTCCACCTGATGCTCCTTTAAATCCTCTAATTGGAGAACCAAGAGCTCTTATCTTACCTATATAGATTCCCATTCCGCCGCCAAACTTTGAAACTTCTGCAAAGTTGTCTAATGACTTATAAATCCCCTTTAAACTATCATTTACTGTATCTATAAAGCATGAGCTTAATTGATAGAAAGGCTTTCTAGCATTAGCCATTGTAGGTGTTGCCATTGTTGCTTTTAATGAACTTAATACGTCATAGAATCTCTTTGCCCAAAATAGTCTTTTACCTTTTTCTTCTGGTATTGCTAAATGCATTGCTATTCCCATAAACAATTGTTGTGGTAGTTCCAAAACTTCTCTATTAAAGTTTTCAACTAAGTATCTCTCACTTAAAAGTTTTATTCCGCTGTATGTAAAAAGATAATCACGCTCAGGTTTTAACTCTTTTTCTAATTCTTCTATATCTTCTTTTGAATAGTTTTCTAATATATATTTTCCGTATAACTTTTCATCTGTTAATCTTTTTATAAATCCGTATAAATCTTTATATGGGTTTTCCGTATCTTTTAATCCTCTATTTGTTTTTACGATATCATATAATCTATGAACATATAACTTTGAAGCTATGTTTTGCCAATCCGGCTCCATATCAGTTGTAAGTTCTAATGATACTCTAATAAGTGAGTCCCTTATTTCTTCATATTTCATCTTAGGTCTGATAATTAAATCTAATTTCTCTTTTAATCTCTCTTCAGTATATATCCCATACTCGTCATTTATGGCTTCTAGCCCTATCTTGCATAGCTCGTGCATCATTTAAACCCATTCTCCTTTAACTATATATTGTATATCTATATTGTGTTTATACCAAACCAACACAATATGTTGCTTTTTAATTATAGTTTTAATACTTCTTAGTGTAAAACTAATTAAAGTTTGTATTAAGTAAATATATATATTTTCTTTTAGAATTCTCTTGTTATCTCTCTTTTTTGATAACCTTTATCTTTTGACAAACTGATTTTTATAATATTAATTATTAGAACGATATCATAATAAAGGACTGTATTAAGTTTAAACTTAATACAGCCCTAGAACTATCTTATTTTAATAAAGCTTCTTCAAAAGTTTCCTCTTTAAATCCAACTACTACTTTATCATCTTTAACTACTATAGGTCTTTTAACCATCATTCCATCTTCTGAAAGAATATCTAAAAGTTCCTCTTCTGACAAAGTATTAATTTTGTCTTTCATTCCTTTTTCTCTATATAACATACCAGATGTATTAAAGAATTTTTTTATAGGTAAGCCGCTCATTTCTAACCATTTTTTTAATTCTTCTTTACTTGGATTATCTTCTTTTATATCTCTGTCTATAAATTCTAACCCTTTTTCTTCTAACCACTTCTTAGCTTTTCTACAAGTAGTACACTTAGGGTATTCTACAAATAATATACTCATACTATCCTCTCCTTTTACCTACTTATTATTTTATCATATCTTTTTTAGAATCTTCCGTGTCTAAAGGTAATATAACAAAAATTTTAAATAAGTCACCCTCTCTTTTTATTTTAGTTTCTCCACCGTGAAGTTCAACTATGCTTTTAGTTATAGCAAGCCCAAGCCCAGAGCCTTCAACTTTTGAGTTTCTAGACTCATCTGCACGTACAAATCTTTCAAATATACTATTTTCATCAAAGCTCATCTCGTAATTTGCAACGTTTTTAAAACTTATTATAACTTCATTTTCTATTTTTTCTATATTAGCATAAACTCTAGTTCCTTCAAGAGAATATTTTAATGCATTTACTGTAATGTTTTCTATAACTCTAGAGAACATTACTCCGTCTAGTGGCATTATTATTTCATCTTCTTTACTTTCAACTATAAAATCTATATTTTTATCTTCATACATAGAAGAATATTCCCCTATAACTTGATAAACTAATGAAACTACATCTATATTTTCTTTTTGAAGTTCAATTTTCCCAGAATTCATCTTAGATACTTCAAATAAATCTTCAATTAATACTTTTAATTTATTAGATTTTATCTCTACTATCTTTAGATACTCTTTTCTTTCCTCTTCTGAGATGTTATCCCTTTGAAGAATATTTACGTAGTTTATTATTGAAGTTAAAGGTGTTTTTAAATCATGTGATACGTTAGTTATAAGTTCAGTTTTAAGCTTTTCGTTTTTAAGAGCTTCTTGAACTGCAATATTATAACCATCTTTCATTTTGTTTATATTTTGTATTAGAGACTTGATTTCTCCGCCTCCAACTTCTTTTATATCCTCATGAAGGTTTCCATCATTTATTACTTTTATCCTGTCTCCTATAATCCCTATCTCTATATTTCTCTTAACAGAATATAAGACGCCTATCATAGGTAATAGAACTAATAAAAAACTTCCCTTAAAAGGATATGACCTAAAGAATTTAACTATTAAGTTGTTTTCAGTTCCATCTACAGCTAAAGCGTATAAATATATTATATAAAATATAATAGCTATAATTACGCTAGTTATAAGTGTTCTTCTAGGCCCTTTGTATTTGAATGCATTTTTAAATACATATAATATATCACGAACAAAATTCCCGCTTACTATTACATTTCCTTTTCCTTTTACAAAAAGATATATAACTTTTGTTAGTAATAAAAGGTTTATAGTTATGCTTATAAAGAAGAATATTACCCTTTTTACAGCATGTGCTACATATGCACTATAAGCTTCAGCTGACGTATAATATATCTCTTCAAATTGACCTACTATCTTTTTAGAGTAAGTCATAAGGCCTTCTTCTATTCCAGCGTTATATATATTTTCGTTATTACAAGCATCGTATATAACTTCTCTTCCTTCGTATTTCTTAGATAAAACAGACCTTAAATCTTTAACATCTAATTTTTTAACTCCTTGGAAAAAGGGATCGTTTGAAAATATATCGTTAGTTTGTTTATTTCTAACAATAAAATAAACATCTTTTGGAATCTTTTCTTTATCGCCGCTATTACTATAAAAGCTATCGTTATAAATCATGTTTCTAATAGTTTCTTTTTGATCTTCACTAGGAACTAATAAAAGTCTAAGCCCATCAGTCTTTTTATATAAATCTTGACTAATCTCTTCGCTATCGTGTTCTAGCATACTTTTATAATACTTTGGTCTATTAAAAATTGCATCAATATTACTAACTCCATCGTTTTTGTTTGGGCTAGTTAAATATTTAAAACCTGCATCTATATTTATTATGGAAAGAACTAATAAAATTATAAGTTCTATAATCCATAACGTACTTATATATTTTTTTAGGCTATTTTTCAATTTTATACCCAATTCCCCATACCACCTTAATGTATTCTGGATCTTTTGTATTTATTTCAATTTTTTCTCTAATTCTTCTTATATGAACTGTAACTGTGTTTTCACTTTTATAAAATGGTTCTTCCCAAACCTTTTCATATATTTCTTTAATAGAAAAAACTTTCCCAAGATTTGAAGATAAAAGAACTAATATCTTATATTCTGTAGCTGTTACCTTTATCTCTTCTCCTCTTACAGTTATCACCTTTGCTACTGTGTCTATTTCTAAATCACGAACCTTAATAAAATCCTTATTTTCCATAGATAAAGGATTATCATATCTTCTAAGCTGCGATTTAACTCTAGCTACAAGTTCTAGGTTATTAAATGGTTTAGTTATGTAATCATCTGCACCAACATTTAATCCTAAAATCTTATCTGAGTCTTCACCTCTAGCTGATAACATAATTATTGGTATGTTATTTGACTCCCTTATCTTTAAACATGTCTTTATACCATCTAATTCTGGCATCATTATATCTAAAATTATAACGTGTATATTTTTTTCCTCTAAAATTTCTAATGCCTCGTATCCATTACTAGCATTAAATACAGTTAAATTTTCACCTCTTAAATATATATTAATAGCATCTCTAATCTCTTTTTCATCATCTACAACTAAAATATTAAACATAGTTTTTCCTCCCTTACGTTTAATAGGTTATATATTTATCTTAACGTATATATAAGTAAAATAGTATTACAAATTATTTAAAATATTATTATTTATTTAATAGTTTCTACATCTTTTCCATTATTTATATCAAATTTCTTTTTATTATTATCAAAACCTGCTTTTATTAACACAAAAAGAACTATTATTACTAGAATTATAAGTAATATTTTCTTATTTTTCTTGTCCCCTGGTAAATTTATTCTTAAAATATAAACCACCATCCTCTCTATAAGATAATTATTTACTATTTTTTATGTTATGTCTAGCCTCGTATATGTATACTACATAGCATTTACAAGCTTTTTTGAGATATTAATAATTAAAGATAGGTATAGTCTCTACGCTGTCATTCACCTTCAAATATCTCTATATTACTCATTATTTACACGTTAACTTTCTTCACTATTTTATATATAATAAACGTTGATTTAATTTATATTTGTATAACCATAGGGAGAATTTTAAATGGGTAAATTGATTAGAAGTAAAAGATTCTATGTTGACGTAGTTTTGATTTTCGTAGGTTGCCTTATAGCTGCACTTGGGGTAAATCTTTTCTTAACTCACGCTCAACTACTTAGCGGTGGTGCTACAGGAATAGCACTTATGTTTGAATACATCACTGGAGTTCAAGCCGGTATTGTTGTATTTATATTAAACGTTCCTCTTTTTATTATAAGTTTATTTAAACTTAGTAAAAAGTTTACTCTATACTCTGGAGTTGGAATGTTATCCCTTTCAATAGCACTTATACTAACAAAACCACTATCTAATATAATTGAAATAAACGATATATTACTTTATTGCGTTTACGGTGGTGTTCTTTGCGGTATAGGTTACGGTATAGTATTTTTAAGAAATGGTTCAACAGGCGGAACAGATATCATAACTATGCTTATTCGTAAAAAATACTCTAACTTTGAAATAGGTAAATTAGGCTTTGCCCTTAACCTATTAATAATAGTAGTTGGAGCTATAATTTTTGGAATACCAAAGGCATTATATACTCTTGTATCTATTTTTATTCAAGGTGTAGTTTTAGATAAAGTTCTTAGAGGTCTAAATAGTAAAAACCTTCTTTTAATACTTACAAACAAAGAGGAAGCTGTTATTGACTATATTATGTCTGATCTTAATCGTGGTGTTACCTCATTAATATCAGAAGGTGAATACACTCACTCAAAAAGAAAAATGCTTTATTGCATTTTAACTACAAATGAAATGTTAAGACTTAAACGAAAATTAATGAAAATAGACCCTTCAGCTTTTATAACAATAGTAGATGTTTCTGAAGTTAAAGGTAAGGGATTCGTTTCTATATAGAAAAAATGATGACTTTTTAAGTCATCATTTTTTTGAATTTAAATATCTTTCTTTTCCTATTTCATATAAGTTATTCCCCTTAGAGTCAATTACTACTATAAGTGGCATATCTTTTATCTCTAATTTTCTTATAGCTTCAGATCCTAAATCATCGTAAGCTATAACTTCAGATTTTACTACGCATTTTGCAATTAATGCAGCAGCACCTCCTATAGCCCCGAGATAAACTGCTGAATTTTTAACTATACTATCTATTACTTCTTTGCTTCTAGAGCCTTTTCCTATCATCCCTTTTAGTCCTAAATCTAATAGTTTAGGACTAAACGAATCCATCCTATAACTTGTAGTAGGTCCGCAAGAGCCTATTATTTTCCCTTCCTTTTCAGGTGTTGGTCCTACATAATATATAGTTTCATTTTCTATATCTATAGGAAGTTTTTCACCTTTATCTATAAGTTCTATTAATCTCTTATGTGCAGCATCACGTGCTGTGTATATACTTCCGCTTAAATAAATCTTATCTCCAAACTTTAAACCTTTTATCTTTTCTTTAGTTAATGGTGTATTTAAATAAATTTTTTCTTTCAAAATAACCCCTCCTAAAGTACAGCTTCTTTATGTCTAGTTGCATGACAGCTTATATTAACCGCTACAGGAAGCCCTGCTATATGCGTTGGGTAAGTTAATATATTTATCCCAAGTGCAGTAGTTAGCCCTCCAAAGCCTTGTGGGCCTATTCCTAAGCTGTTTATTTCTTTTAATAATTCCTCTTCTAAAGCTTTATAATATTCTGACTCATTTATATAGTCTATAGGCTTTAAAAGGGCTTTTTTAGCTAAATACGCAGCCTTATCAAAGGTTCCACCTATTCCTACTCCTATAACCATAGGAGGGCAAGGATTAGGTCCTGCTTCCTTTACAGTATCTAATATAAACTTCTTAACTCCATCTATTCCATCAGATGGTTTAAGCATCCCTATTTTGCTCATATTTTCAGAGCCAAATCCTTTAGGTGCTAGCTTAATTTTTATATTACTTCCCTTTACTATCTCATAATAAATTACAGCTGGAGTATTATCTTTTGTGTTTATCCTATCTATAGGGTCTTTTACGACAGACTTTCTTAAATAACCTTCCTCATATCCTCTTCTTACACCCTCATTAATAGAATCCTCTAAGTCCCCTCCTGTTATATGGATGTCTTGTCCTATTTCTAAAAATATACAAGCCATCCCAGTATCTTGGCATATAGGTACTTTTTCATCCCTTGCTATTTTTTCATTTTTTATAATATCTTTTAATATATCTTTTGCAAGGGGATAATCTTCTTTTATGCTACTTATATTTAATGCATCCTTTATGTCTTCCCCAATATAATAATTTGCTTCGATGCATAATCTTTTTATAGTTTCCTCAATTAATTTAACATTAACCTCTCTCATATAGCCCCACCTCTTTTTATAAAATATTCCTCACAATTATATTTTATAATAGTCTTTAGAATTTACAATAAAAAACTAATTTTTATGTTTTTACCTTTACATAACTTTATAATTGTCTAGTTATATTTTTAAATAAAAATAAGGTAGCTACTTAAATTAGCTACCGTTTCTTAAATTTCCTAGGAAATATACTTTATTCTGCATTATTTTTATTAAATTCATTATATCTTTCTACACCAATCACTATTGAATCCACAAGCTTTTGTTGGAACTCACCAGATTTTAAATTAGCTTCATCGTCATAGTTAGATAAAAACCCACATTCTATTATTATATTTGCACCTAAATTACCATCTTTTAAAATCTTATAATCACCTTTTGCATCTTTAGATAATCTATTGTTGTTTGGCTGCAAGTTTTCTTTAATAGAACTTTGAATAGATTCTGCTAATAACTTACTTTTTTCATTACTAGAATACCAAATTTGCGCTCCCTTGCTTGTTGGTTTCGGAAATATGTTTTGGTGTATAGATATAAAGATGTCACTCTTAACTTCTTTTTTCTTAAGGCATCTTAAATCTAAATCTTCTCGCTTTTTTGAAGATAACTCTAAGTCTTCTTCTCTTGTCATAGAAACTTTATATCCTCTTTTTATAAGGGAATCTTTTAATCTTTTACTTATTTCTAAATTCAAATCTTTTTCTAAAGTTCCGTTTTTAGATCTTGCACCACCATCTATCCCACCATGACCTGGGTCTATAAGAATACTAGTCTTTTCAAAAAACTCTTCTTCTGCAAATACTTTCAAACTAAAAAAACATAAAAAAAGACACAAAAATATACTAATCCTTTTAAGTAATTTCATCTTAAGTCCTCCATCTAACTTATTTACTAAATCTTTATTAGTATGCGGATTATATATTTTATTTATTCTTTTAGTTAAATATAAAAAAACCGCCGTAACTGGCGGTTTTTATTAGTCTAATGTATTATTTTCAATAACACTTTCAGCAATATTTACTGAGTGGTCACCGATTCTTTCAAAGTTACTTATTAAATCTAAGAATATTGCACCTGCATAGGCACTGCATTTTCCATCATTAAGTCTTTTTATATGTTTATCTCTATAATCTTTTTCTAAAACATTTATTCTATCTTCAACATCACTTATGCTACTTGCCTTTTTAACATCTCTGTTTTCATAACTATCTGCAGCTATTTGAAGTGCATCTTTAGTATAGTTGTACATTTGTTTTAAATCTTCTATTGCACCTTTACTGTATTCTAGGTTTTTATTAATTTTTTGTGATGCAAGATCTGCTATATTTTCAGCATGATCTCCTACTCTTTCTATATCATTTACAATATGGAAAGTTGATGTAACTATACCAAGTTCCCTATCTGAAAGATCACATTTTGAAAGTTTAACTAAGTAATTAGTTATAGCTTCTTCTAGAGTATTTATTATTTCTTCGTTCTCATAAACTTTTTTTATTAATTTTTCATCATTTTCAAAAAATGCCTGCATAGCTAAATCTAAATTCTTTTGAGATTTATTTGACATTCTTATAGTTTCTTTTATAACTTGTCCTGCTGCTATAACAGGTGTTTCTAATAATCTATCATCAATAAATTTAGGTCCGTTAGTTTCAACCTCTTCATCTCCTGGAACTACTTTATTAGCTATAGCTATAAGTACATTTCTAAGAGGTAACATAACTAAAGTATTTACTACGTTGAAAACTGTATGTGAGTTTGCTATTTGTCTACTTACATCTCCCGGAGTTAAGTTATATACAAGTTCTCCAAGCATTCCTAAGAACGGAATGAATATAATCGTTCCTCCAACATTAAATAAAAGATGAAGTACGGCAGCTTTGTGTGCTGTTTTATTTGTTCCTATACTTGCAAGTAATGCTGTTATACAAGTACCTATATTACATCCAAATAATATTGGAAGTGCTTCTCCAATTGTTATAGTTCCTGTACCTGCAAGGGCAATTAAGATACCAGTAGTAGCTGATGAACTTTGAAGTATTGCAGTTATACCTGCACCAACTAAAATTCCTATATACCACTTATCACCTATTGAAGCTAAAAGTTGTTCAAATACCGGTGAGCTAGCTAAAGGTTTCATAGCCTCACTCATAGCACCCATTCCAGTAAATAATATACCGAATCCTAAAACTATATTACCTATTTCTCTTCTCTTATTTGATTTAGCAAACATAACCATTCCTGTTCCAAAGAACACAAATAGTGGTGCTATATCGTCTAACTTAAATGCAACTAATTGAGCCGTTATAGTCGTACCTATATTTGCTCCCATAATAACACCAACAGCTTGTGCTAAGTTCATTAATCCTGCATTAACAAACCCAACTACCATTACAGTAGTCGCACTACTACTTTGTATTACAGCTGTTACTGCTGCACCTACTACTACAGCCATAATAGGGTTTGATGTTACTTTTTCAAGTATCTTTTTAAGACCTTCCCCAGCTGCGTTTTCTAAGCCGTCTCCCATAAGCTTCATTCCGTAAATGAATAGTCCAAGACCACCCATCAGAGTAATTATAGTCATTATCATTGAATCCAAAGTCTTTATCCTCCAAATTTATATATTTATTTTCTTTTCTATGTATTTCCTTTACTTACAATTCAAAGTGTACAATATCACTTAACATTTGTTAATATATTTTTGCTACTTTTAACCTAATTTTAATATAAAACGGACTTTTATTAGAAACAGGTTAAATATAATTTTTTTACTTTAAAGGACTGTTTCTATATAGTTAAATTTATAACTATTTTTGTTAAACATAAATTTTAAAATCTAATGTTTCAATTAATCATGCATATTATAAAAATTATTTAGTATTTTAGCTAATTCCTTTGGATTATCATTATTTACTTCATGTTTTGAGTTCTTTATAAATACCATTTCTGATTTTAATATACTTTTATATAGATTTCTTGTAGCCTTTTTATTTGGACTATCATTTTCTCCACAAATTAGTAGCACTTTACAAGAAACCTTCTTTAATTCATTTTTTAAATTCAAGTTCATCATTGATTTTGTCAATTTAATAAAGTCCTCTCTACTCATTCCCATACTTTCGAAGGATTTTTTAGGTATAAATCTAAAAACAATATTTTGCAATTTAAGTAACGTTTTTGGCATTTCATATTGCGCAGCAATTAACACTAATGAATTAACTCTTTTAGGATTATCTATAGCATAATTTAATGCTAGAACTGCGCCTAGTGAAAGTCCGCATAAATCTAATGGTTCTGAAATTTCATTACAGTAGTTTGAGAAAGCTTTATACAAATTTTGATAGGATACCTCTTTACCCTTAATAAGTGTAGCTAACTCAACACAAAATATATTATCTTGTATTAACATATGTGAAATAGTTTCGTTCCAAACTAAAGAATTTTGCCCTAGTCCATGAATTAAAATACGTTTCATTATGCCCCTCCCCCAATTTGCTTTTTATCTATATTTTACCATATACTCAAAAAATATTATTCTACCTAAAGTTAAAAGGTACAAAAAAAAGAAGAACAGTAACATACTGCTCTTCTTTTTCTGAAAATAAGTAAATCCAGACAATTATCTTTTTGAGAATTGTGGTGATTTTCTTGCTTTCTTTTTACCGTATTTCTTTCTTTCAACCATTCTTGAGTCTCTAGTTAAGAATCCAGCTTTTTTTAACTCAGGCTTTAATGCCTCGTCTGATTTAACTAATGCTCTAGCGATTCCGTGTCTGATAGCTCCTGCTTGACCTGTGAATCCTCCACCGTGAACATTTACTAAAACGTCAAACTTATCTTTAGTTTCTGTTAAAACTAAAGGTTGGTTAAGTATAACTCTTAAAGTTTCTAATCCGAAATAATTTTCAGAATCTCTTTTATTTATGATTACTTGCCCGTTTCCAGGTACTAATCTAACTCTTGCAACTGATTTTTTTCTTCTACCAGTTCCCATGTATTGAACTTTTGCCATTTTACTTACTCCTCCCAAGAATTGTATACTAGTACTTTAATTCAAGTACTTCTGGATTTTGAGCTTCGTGGTTGTGCTCAGTTCCTCTGTATACTTTTAATTTCTTTAACATTTTTCTTCCTAAAACACCACTTGGTAACATTCTTCTTACTGCTTCTTCGAATGCAAATTCAGGTTTTTTAGCTAAAACTTCTCTGTATGGAGTTTCTTTTAGTCCACCTGCGTATCCGCTGTGCTTTCTTAACATTTTTTGATCTAACTTCTTACCAGTTAAAACAACTTTCTCTGCATTGATAACTACTACGAAATCTCCGCAGTCAACATTTGGTGTAAATGTTGGTTTATTTTTTCCTCTTAATATTGAAGCAACTTGGCTAGCAACTCTTCCTAGAGGCTTTCCAGCAGCGTCAACAACATACCATTTTCTTTCAACTTCTTGTGCTTTTGCAATGTATGATTTCATCTCTTTACCTCCCTAGATAATTCATTCGCTTTACTTAAAGCTTAACTACCGCATTTATGTTACGACTTTTAAAAGTCTAATCTACATAAATATTCTAACAAACATTAATTATTATAATACACGCTTACGGGCGTGTCAACAAATTTTAGTCACTTTTTTCGCTAATAATAGACTTTTTCTAAAACTAATCCTGTAGATGGTGCACAAAAGCCTGCATCTTCACGTTTTCCTAGATTTATAATACTTTTTATATCTTCTTTTTTTATTTTTCCAAGGCCTACGTCTATTAAAGTTCCAGCAATAATTCTAACCATATTATAAAGAAATCCATCAGCTGTTATGTATAATTTTATAATTTCTCCATCCTTTTCTAAATGAAGATCACTAATAGTTCTAATACTTGTTTTTACAGAACTTCCTGATGTTTTAAAAGCCTTAAAATCGTGTTTCCCTATAAAATCTTTGCAAGCTTCTTCCATATCGCTAAAATTAAGCTTATCTCTTACGTGACAAGAGTAGTTTCTAAATATAGCTACCTTTTCGTATCTGTTTATTATAGTATAACAATAAGTTTTTCCTTTACTACTGTAACGGGCGTGGAAATCTAAAGGAACCTCTTCTGATTTGATTATAGCTATATCATCAGGTAGTTTAGTATTTATAGCCTCTCTAAAGCGTTCTGGAGGCACACTGCTATCTGTTTTAAAGTTTGCTACCATTCCTTTTGCATGCACTCCTGCATCAGTTCTAGAGCTTCCTGTTATAGATACTTTTTCTTTCACTATTTTTTCTATAGCATTTTCAACGCACTCTTGAATAGTTAAGTGATTGTTTTGCCTTTGCCACCCAGCATAATTACTTCCATCGTATTCTATTGTTAATTTAATATTTTTCAAAATTATCCCCTCTTCAAGCCTAAAATAAGAGCGTTTAGCGATATTTATAATTATATCCTTAAACGCATATTTTTATAATCTTTCAAACAAAAATCTAGCAATAGATTAAAAGTTAATTTAACCTATTGCTATTATCTTCAAATCTTTTTATAAAATTCTAATTAATATACTAGCTACAAATAACACTGCAAAAATAGCCCAAGCTGTTGCATCTCTTTTTGTAAACTGTAATTTCTTCATTCTAGTTCTACCAGCTCCACCTCTATAGCATCTAGCTTCCATAGCTATAGCAAGTTCATCAGCTCTTCTAAATGAGCTTATAAATAGAGGAACTAATAAAGGTATTAAACTTTTAGCCTTTTGTATTATATTTCCTGTTTCAAAATCTGCACCTCTTGCTTTTTGTGCTTTCATAATCTTATCTGTTTCATCCATAAGTGTTGGAATGAATCTTAAAGCTATCGTCATCATCATAGCAAGTTCGTGTGCAAGTTCTCTACCAATAGGTCTTAAAAGCGCTTCTATACCGTCTGTAAGTTCTATAGGTGATGTTGTTAATGTAAGAAGTGATGTACCTACTACTAAGAATATAAGTCTTAGTGCCATAAATGCAGCTGTTCTTACACCTTCAACATATATATTTATAAAACCAAAGTGGAATAATAAAGTGTCTGGTGTACCTTTTATCATAAATATATTGATTATAGAGGTTAAAACTACTAAAAATATTATAGGTTTTAAACCTTTTAAAATAAATCTTGCAGGAACTTTTGAATCTGCAATTACTGCTGCTAAAAAAGCAACTACTAAAATATATCCAAAAAACTTATCCATTATAAATAAAGAAACTATAAATAATAATGATATAAGTATTTTAGTTCTTGGGTCTAGCTTATGAACAAATGAATTACCAGGAATATATTGTCCTATAGTTATATCTTTCATCATCTTAACTATCCCCCCTAAACAGAACTCTTTCCAAATATTTTAATTAATTCTTTTCTAGCCTCTTCTATTGTATAAATATCTTCTCTTATATCTATTCCTTTAGCTCTAAGGGCTCTTATAAGGTACGTAACCTGCGGAACCCCAAGTCCTATCTCTTCTAAGGTTTCAACCTCTCTAAAAACCTCTCTAGGGCTTCCTTCTAACACTACTTTTCCTTTATTCATAACTATTACTCTCTTTGCAATCTTAGCAACGTCTTCCATGCTGTGACTTACTAAGATTATAGTCATGTTATATTTTTCGTGAAGTAATTTTATTTGATTTAAGATATCATCTCTTCCTTTAGGGTCTAATCCCGCTGTAGGCTCATCTAAAATCAAAGTTTTAGGCTCCATAGCGATAACTCCAGCTATAGCTACCCTTCTTTTTTGTCCTCCACTTAAATCAAAAGGTGATTTATGTCTATAAGTTTCGTAATCTAACCCTACCATTTCCATAGACTTTTTAACCCTTTTAGTTATTTCTTCATCATCTATCCCTAAATTTCTAGGACCATATTCTATATCTTTTTCGATAGTTTCTTCAAAAAGCTGATACTCAGGATATTGAAACACTAATCCAACTTTTTTTCTAACATCAATAAGCTTTGACCCTTTTAAAGTTATATCAACACCATCAACTATAATCTTTCCAGAAGTAGCTTCTAAAAGACCATTCATATGTTGTATAAGAGTTGATTTACCAGACCCTGTATGACCTATTAATGCAATAAATTCACCATCATTTATATTTAAATTAACATCATCTAAAGCTACCTTTTCAAAAGGACCATTTTGCATATAGACGTGTCTTAAATCTTCTATTTTAATTGACATAACGCATCCACCATCTCATCTACATTTATAATTTCTCTATCTATAGAAATACCAGCTTTATTTAATTCATAAGATAACTCTGTAACTTGAGGAACATCTAACCCTATTTCTTTCATCTTTAAAACATTTGAAAAAATCTTCTTTGGAGTTCCTTCCATTATAGCTCTGCCGTCATCTACTACAACAATTCTATCAGCTTCAGCTGCTTCATCCATATAGTGAGTAATTAAAACAATAGAAATTCCATACTCTTTATTTATCTCTTTTATATTTTTTATTACTTCTTTTCTTCCTGAAGGGTCAAGCATAGCTGTAGGTTCATCTAATATTATACAGTCAGGCTGCATAGCTAAAATACCAGCTATAGCAACTCTTTGTTTTTGTCCACCTGAAAGAAGATGTGGTGCATGTCTTTTATATTCACTCATGCCGACCTTCTCTAAACTTTCATCAACCCTTTTTCTTATTTCTATAGGATCAACACCTAAATTCTCAGGTCCAAATGCTACATCATCTTCAACAATAGTTGCTACCATTTGGTTATCTGGGTTTTGAAATACCATTCCAGCTTTTGACCTTATATCCCAAACATTATCTTCGTCCCTAGTATTTAATTCATCTACATAGACATTTCCGTCACTAGGAATTAAAAGGGCATTCATATGCTTTGCTACAGTAGATTTACCAGATCCATTATGACCAAGTACTACAAGAAACTCTCCCCTTTTTACTGAAAGGTTAATGTCTTTTAAAGCATATTTAATCTCTCCATCTTCATGTGAAGTATACTTAAATGATACATTCTCACATCTTATCATTTCATTACTCATTTATATTACCACCATACCTATCTCTATATGACCTGAAACTTATCATATAAATTTTAACTAAAAAACTAATCGATATTTTTATATACACTATTTAAAGATTAAGAAAATCCTAAAATACTGTATATACAGTGTACCAATACTATTATATCTTATATAAGCCTATTTTCAATGTTAAATATATATCTAGCTTCTAATATTCTAACTAATTCCTAAGCCTTATTTTGAAATTTACCACAAAAGGTTAGCTATTGTAAATATTTATTCTACATAAAATTCTTTCTTTTATACAAAAATAAAGATGTGTTACTAAAAGTAATACATCTTTTCTTACATTTTGGGCTTATTTTGCGATATAGTCTTAAAACTAACTATTAAATGGATATAATTCTAAATTATATCTATGAAAAAAGGGTATTAAGTACGAATACTTAATACCCTTCATAAAACAATTATACTAATTCAAGTATAACCATTTCTGCTCCGTCCCCTCTTCTTGGACCAACTTTATACATTCTTGTATAACCACCGTTTCTCTCAGTGTATTTTGGAGCTATATTATCAAATAAATGTTTTACTACTGCTTCCTCTTGTACAAAAGCTAAAACTTGTCTTCTAGCGTGAAGATCTCCTCTTTTAGCAAGAGTGATCATTTTTTCTGCTAAACTTCTTGTTTCTTTAGCTCTTGTTACAGTTGTTTCGATCTTACCATGCTTTAAGAAGCTAGTTACTAGTCCTCTAAGCATAGCTCTTCTTTGATCTGAAGGAAGACCTAACTTACGATTAACTGCCATGGATTTACCTCCTTACTCGTCGCCTAGTTTTAAGCTTAAACCTAACTCTTTAAGTTTCTTTTCAACTTCTTCTAAGGATTTCTTTCCTAGATTTCTTACTTTCATCATGTCGTCCATTGATCTGTTAGCAAGTTCTTGAACTGTGTTGATTCCTGCTCTTTTTAAGCAGTTATATGATCTTACTGAAAGATCAAGCTCTTCAACAGTCATCTCTAGTACTTTTTCCTTTTTATCTTCTTCTTTTTCTATCATTATCTCAACATCGTTTGTGTTGTCAGTTAATGACATAAATAATTTGAAATGTTCTATTAAGATTTTTGCTGATAAGCTGATAGCTTCATCAATCTTAATAGTACCATCTGTCCAAATTTCTAAAGTTAATTTATCATAGTCAGTAATTTGACCGACTCTAGTATTTTCTACTTTATAATTAACTCTTTTTACTGGTGTGTATATAGAATCAACAGCGATTGCTGATATTGGTAGATCGTCGCTCTTATTTTTATTTTGAGTAACATATCCTCTACCTCTATTTACAGTAAGCTCCATATAAAGTCTTCCATCTGTATCTAAAGTTGCAATATGTAAATCCTTATTAACAACTTCAACATCTCCGTCAGTCTTTATATCAGCGCCTGTTACAACACCTGGTCCTTTTGCATCTATATATATAGTTTTAGGACCTTCACCATTCATTCTTAAAGCTAAAGCTTTAATGTTAAGAATAATTTCTGTAACATCTTCTTTAACTCCTTGTATAGTTGAGAACTCATGTAATACACCATCAATTTTCACTGATGTTACAGCAGCACCTGGTAAAGAAGATAATAATATTCTTCTTAGGGCATTTCCTAATGTAATACCATATCCTCTTTCAAGTGGCTCAACCGTATACTTACCATAAGTACCGTCTTCATTTGACTCTATACATTCAATTATTGGCTTTTCGATTTCTAACATACGAACCCTCCTTTATTTTAAAATGGCAACCTTTTTGAGGGCAACTGATTCCATATTTGTTATAGAATTACTATCCCCTAACAAATATTACAATTATTTGCTGTATAACTCAACGATAAGAGTTTCATTAACAGGAACGTCAATGTCTTCTCTTGTTGGTAAAGCAACTACTTTGCCTTCGTAGTTTTCAACGTTAGCTTCTAACCATTTTGGTAAAGTCTTTGGATTTTCAACGAAAGTTTTGAACTTTTCGCTTGCTCTGCTCTTCTCAGCAACAGTTATTACGTCGTTAGCTGATACTTTGTATGATGGAATATCAACTTTCTTACCATTTACTAAGAAATGTCCGTGATTAACTAATTGTCTTGCTTCTTTTCTTGAAGCTCCGTATCCTAGTCTGTATACTACGTTATCAAGTCTTTGCTCTAATAATTGTAGTAAGTTTTCCCCAGTGATACCTTTCATGTTATCAGCCTTCTCGTAGTAACTTCTGAATTGGCCTTCTAACACTCCATATATTCTTCTTGCTTTTTGCTTTTCTCTTAATTGAACACCATACTCAGATAGCTTCTTTCTCGCTGCTCCGTGTTGTCCTGGTGCGTAGCTTCTTCTAACAAAAGCACATTTATCTGTATAACATCTATCCCCTTTTAGGAATAGTTTCATACCTTCTCTTCTACATAATCTACATGTAGCTCCAGTATATCTTGCCATTAATTACACCTCCTGTTTGAATAGACTAGACTCTTCTTCTTTTTGGTGGTCTACATCCGTTGTGTGGGATTGGAGTAACATCTTTTATTAATGTTACTTCTAAACCTGCAGCTTGTAATGATCTTATAGCTGCTTCTCTTCCTGAACCTGGTCCTTTAACGTAAACTTCTATGCTCTTTAATCCGTGTTCCATAGCTCCTTTAGCTGCTGTTTCAGCTGCCATTTGAGCTGCGAATGGAGTACTCTTTCTTGATCCTCTGAAACCTAGAGCTCCAGCACTTGACCATGATAACGCGTTACCTTGAGCGTCTGTTAAAGTAACTATTGAGTTGTTGAATGTTGATTTGATGTGTGCAGCACCATGCTCAACGTTTTTTCTTTCTTTTCTTCTTCTAGTTTTTTTAACCTTTGCCATTGCCTTCCCTCCTTAATTATTTCTTCTTATTTGCGATAGTCTTTTTAGGACCTTTTCTTGTTCTCGCATTAGTCTTAGTTTTTTGTCCTCTTACTGGAAGACCTTTTCTATGTCTAATTCCTCTGTAACATCCGATTTCCATTAATCTTTTGATGTTAAGAGCAACTTCTCTTCTTAAATCACCTTCGATAGTAAGCTCTTTAATGTAATTTCTTAATGAGTTTACTTCGTCTTCAGTTAAATCCTTAACTCTTGTGTCTGGATTTATACCTGTAGCTGATAATATCTTATGTGAAGTAGATAACCCGATTCCATAAATGTAAGTTAAGCCTACTTCTACTCTTTTTTCTCTTGGTAGGTCAATACCTGCTATTCTTGCCATTAAAATTTACACCTCCTGGTAATTGAAATGCCTTGTAAAAAATTATTATATATTAATAATCTAAAAAAAAATATATATAATAAAATTTCAGGTCAACAGAGATTTTACATCTCTATTGCAGCCGCCCTAAAATCTAATTATTTTAATTAATGCCTATATAATGATATTTGACTTTCGCATAAAAGTCAACATTTTTTAAATACCTAAATTGTATTTTTTGTCTAATATTAATTTATATTAGCCTTGTTTTTGCTTGTGCTTAGGATTTTCACAGATAACCATTACTCTTCCTTTTCTTTTAATTACTTTGCACTTTTCGCAAATAGGCTTAACTGATGGTCTTACTTTCATCGCTAACCCTCCTTGTAAGTTATGATAACTTTGTTATCTAATTATTTTGCTCTCCATGTAATTCTACCTCTTGTTAGATCATATGGAGAAAGCTCAACTGTAACTTTATCTCCAGGCAGAATTCTTATGAAGTTCATTCTTAATTTTCCTGATATATGTGCTAGAATTACGTGACCACTTTCAAGTTCAACTTGGAAGTTTGCATTAGGTAAGGATTCTAGTACCACACCTTGCATTTCTATAACATCATCTTTTGACATAAGGTAATCAACCCTCCTTAACAATGCCTCTTAATTTTAAAAATCTCTTAATTTTTAAGTCAGCATCTTTCTTATTTACTCTGATTGAGTTAATCAAATCTTCATTTATACTTTCTAAAAGACTTAAATGCTTAATTCTTTTTTTCTTCGGTTTTGAAATAGTTTTTGTATTTCCATCAGATAGTAACACATAATCTTTATCCAAAGTACCTACTACTACGTATAAATGATCTTTGTCTCTACCAGCTAAAGAAAGTACTACCTTCCCAATCAAGTCATTGTTTTGCAAATTTTTCACCTCGATGATTATCTTAGAAATAAATCTAATTTTATAAATTTATAACTAAGCAACACTTTTTCACTATCTTACTAGTGTTAAAACTTCGGGACCATCTGGTAAAATTGCAATTGTATTTTCGTAATGAGCAGATAAACTACCATCACTTGTTACAACTGTCCACTTATCTCTAAGCGTCCTAACTTTGTGGGATCCGGCATTAATCATCGGCTCTACTGCTAATACCATACCCTCAGTAAGCTTTGGACCTTTACCTGGTTTACCGAAATTAGGTATCTCAGGATCTTCATGTAGATCTCTGCCTATCCCGTGTCCTACAAAACTCCTTACAACCGAGAAACCATTCTCCTCAGCGTATCTTTGTATTTCATGTGATATATCTGATAAGTTATTCCCTATTTTTGCTTGTTTTAAACCTGCAAAAAAGGAATCTCTTGTAACATCTATTAACTTTTTTGCTCCTTCGGATACTTTACCTACAGGAAAAGTCCTAGCAGCATCTCCATGGAATCCTTCAAGATAAGCTCCACAATCAATACTGACTATGTCACCTTCTTTTAAGATGTAATTTCCTGGTATTCCATGTACTACTTCATTATTCACAGAAATACATAGAGAAGAAGGAAAGCCGTACAATCCCTTAAATGAAGGTTTTGCTCCATGCTTAGTTATAAATTCTTCTGCTATTCTGTCCAATTCTTTAGTAGTTATACCAGGTCTGATTTTAGTTTCGATTAGATTAAGAGTTTCTCCAACTAATCGTCCTGCTCTTCTCATAGAGTCAATTTCTAAATGATTTTTAATTATAATCATCTATTATTTGTCTCCTAAGATTTCGCAGATACTTTCGAATACTTCGTTGATAGCTCTAGTACCGTCAACAGTTGAAAGTAAATTCTTTTCTCTATAAAAATCAATTAGTGGTTGAGTTTGTGTTTTATAAACTTCAAGTCTCTCACCAACAGTCTCTGCTGTATCATCTTTTCTTTGTACGATTTCGCTTCCGCAAAGATCGCATTTTCCTTCAACCTTTGGTGGGTTGAATTTTATATGATAACTTGCTCCACATGCTGGGCAAACTCTTCTACCTGTCATTCTTTCAAGAATGAAATCGCTTGGAACTTCAATACATAAAGCTGTATCTAAGTTTTCGTTTCTTTCTTTTAAGAAAGCATCTAAAGCTTCTGCTTGAGCTACTGTTCTTGGGAAACCATCTAAAAGGTATCCGTTTTTACAGTCATCTTCTTGAAGTCTATCTTTTACCATGTTAATAGTAACTTCATCTGGAACTAATTGCCCATTATCCATATAACTCTTTGCCTCTATTCCAAGAGGTGTATTTCCAGAAATGTTCTTTCTGAAAATATCTCCAGTTGAAATATGAGGTATTGAATATCTATTACTAATTGATTTTGCCTGTGTTCCCTTACCTGCTCCAGGAGGGCCTAATAAAATAATCTTCACGGGCTCATCATCTCCACTATTTATTTTTATTTAAGAAATCCTTTGTAGTGTCTCATTACCATTTGTGATTCTAAACGTCTTGTAAAGTCTAAAGCGACACTTACAACGATTAGTAATGATGTTCCTCCAAATTGTATTCCTTCAAATGAAGTATACTGAGCAACTAGTATTGGTGATACTGCTAAGAAAGCAGCGAATATCCCACCTATAAAAGATACTCTATTTAGAAGTTTTTCAAAAAATCTTTCTGTTGGTTCTCCAGGTCTAACTCCTGGAATAACTCCAGCAGATTTGTGTAAGTTCTCAGCCATTTCATCTGGTTTGAACGTTACTTGTGTGTAGAACCAAGTAAAGAATATCGTAAGTACTGCGTACACTACTGGATACATCCATGTTTTATCATTAAATATACTCCATGGACTGCTTGTAACCCATATTGCCCACTCGTGGTTCGGGAAGAAATTAGCTATTGTTCTAGGGAAACCTAATACAGACATTGCAAAAATTATTGCGATAACTGCAGATCCTACTATACTTAGTGGGATATGAGTTGATTGTCCCTTCATCATCTTGTTTCCTACAGCTTTACCAGCATATTGTACTGGTACTCTTCTCTCCGCAAGCGAGAAATAAATAACTCCTGTAAGCACTGCTAAAGCAAATACTATAAATAGTACTATTTCAACAATACTTATTTTTCCTGTGTCTTCTAAGAGTGCTAAGTCTCTTATTGTCATTGGTAATCTAGAAATAATATTTATGAAGATCAATATTGATACACCATTTCCGAATCCCTTAACAGTGATTTGATCTCCTAGCCACATACAGAATGTAGATCCTACTACTAAAGATGTTATAACAACCAACATTTTGGCAGTAGTTAATCCTGCTGTTGCACCACTTCTTGAAATCGTGAAGTACATACCAACTGCTAAGATAACTGAAATCACAATAGATAAATATCTTGTTGCGTTTTGAATTTTCTTTCTACCGTCTTCACCTTCTTTAGAAAGTTGTTCTAAAGATGGAATTGCGATAGTAAGCAATTGAGTGATGATCGATGCATTAATATATGGCATAACACCTAGTGCAAAAATACTAAATCTACTAAAGGCTCCACCTGATATTAAATCATAGAATCCCATTAGACTTCCAGACTGAGTAAGTCCTTTTAAAAAGTCAGCACTTACCCCAGGAACAGGAATATGACTTCCCATCCTGAAGATAGCTACTAAGAACAATGTCCAATAAAACTTACTTCTTAACTCTGGAACCTTCCAGGCATTACGTAGGGTTGACAGCATTCTTAAATCACCTCAGCTTTTCCTCCAGCTGCTTCGATTTTTTCGATAGCAGACTTTGAGAATTTAACACCTTTTACTGTTAAACTCTTTTCTAAGTTTCCGTTTCCAAGGATTTTTACTCCATCCATAACTTTTGATACTACTCTTCTTTCAAGTAATAACTCTGGAGTTACTTCTGTACCATTTTCAAATACATTTAATCTGTCTACGTTTATGCTAACAATCTTCTTAGCGAATATGTTAGTGAATCCTCTTTTAGGTAATCTTCTGTATAAAGGCATTTGACCCCCTTCAAATCCGGGTCTAACTCCACCGCCTGATCTAGCGTTTTGTCCTTTTTCACCTTTACCAGCGTTTCTTCCTAATCCTGAACCAGTTCCTCTTCCAACTCTTTTAGGAGCTTTTCTGCTTCCTGCTACAGGTTTTAATTCATGTAGTTTCATATCTAGTGCACCTCCTCTATGTTATATTTCTTCTACTTTTAGTAAGTAGTCGATTTTATTTATCATACCTTGTATTTGAGGAGTTACCTCATGTTCTACTGTTTTTCTTATTTTTTTAAGTCCAAGAGCGTTTGCAGTAGCGATATGATCTTTTTTTCTACCGATTAAGCTTTTAACTAATGTTAATCTAACTTTTGCCATTGCAAGTTCCCTCCTAACCTAATATTTCTTCAACAGATTTTCCTCTTAATGCAGCTATATCTTCAGCTGTTCTTAAGTTAGCTAATCCGTTGATAGTTGATTTAACCATGTTGATTTTGTTGTTTGAACCTAATGATTTAGCTCTTACGTCTTTTAATCCTGCTAATTCAAGTACGATTCTCGCTGGACCTCCAGCGATAACTCCTGTACCTTCTTTAGCTGGCATTATTAATACATCACCAGTTCCGAATTTTCCATGGATTTCATGAGGAACTGTAGTTCCTACGATAGAAACATTTACTAAATTTTTCTTAGCGTCTTCTATTCCTTTTTTGATTGCTTCAGGTATTTCGATAGATTTTCCCATTCCAACACCAACGTGTCCGTTTTCGTCTCCAACTACTACTAATGCAGCAAATCTGAAGTTTCTACCACCTTTAACAACCTTAGTAACTCTATTTATGTTAACAACCTTTTCTTTAAGGTCTAGTGTACTAGGATCGATTCTCATTGATTTCCCTCCTCTTATTAGAATTTTAATCCAGCTTCTCTTGCTCCGTCAGCTAAAGATTGAACTCTTCCGTGGTACACGTATCCACCTCTATCAAAAACAACTTCTGATAATCCTTTTTCTATAGCTTTCTTTGCAACGGCTTCTCCTACTAACTTAGCGCCTTCTTTGTTTCCGCCTTTAGCAGCAAAATCTTTTTCTAAGCTTGAAGCAGCAACTATTGTTACAGCATTTACATCATCTATGATTTGTGCGTATATATTCTTTTCGCTTCTATATACTGAAAGTCTTGGTCTTTCAGGAGTACCAACAACTTTTTTACGTACTCTAAGGTGACGTCTTTCTCTTTTAGCTTTTCTGTCTGCCTTCTTGAACATAAAGCTCACTCCTTTCCTATCTATTACTTACCAGTTTTACCTTCTTTACGTCTGATCACTTCGTTTTCGTATCTTATACCTTTACCTTTGTATGGCTCTGGTTTTCTCCATGATCTGATCTGTGCAGCAGCTTCTCCAACTTTTTGCTTGTCAATTCCTTTAACTATAACTTTAGTAGCTTCTGGAATTTCGAATTCAACGCCTTCGATTGCTTTTATTTCAACTGGATGTGAGTATCCAAGGTTCATTACAAGTTTATTTCCTTGCTTTTGAGCTCTATAACCAACACCATTTAGGATAAGAGTTTTTGCGTATCCTTTCTCTACTCCTGTGATCATGTTGTTTATAAGTGCTCTTGTTAATCCGTGAAGAGCTCTGTGCTCTTTAACGTCACTTGGTCTAGTAACAACAACTTCGTTGTTTTCAACCTTTATAGTCATGTCTGCGTTCATAGCTTGCACTAGCTCGCCTTTTGGCCCTTTTACAGTAACAGTGTTATCTTCTGCTACAGTAACAGTTACGCCAGCAGGGATAGCTATTGGTAATCTACCTACTCTTGACATAATTGCACCTCCTGTATTGTTCTATACAATCTATATAATCTTAGTTAATTTCTTAAATTTAATACTACCAAACGTAGCAAAGAACTTCTCCACCTACGCCGTTCTTTCTAGCTTCTCTATCAACCATGATTCCTCTTGAAGTTGATATTACAGCGATTCCAAGTCCGTTAAGTACTCTTGGAGTTTCGTCCTTCTTACAGTAAACTCTTAATCCTGGTTTAGATATTCTCTTTAATCCAGTGATTACTTTTTCGTTGTTAGCACCGTATTTAAGAGATAATCTTAACATTGGTACAACTCCGTCATTGTATTCATCAATTTCCTTGATGTAACCTTCTTGTAATAATATATTTGCAATAGTCTTCTTCACGCTTGATGAAGGTACCTCTACTACCTCGTGTCTAACTGCATTAGCATTTCTGATACGAGTTAGTAAATCTGCTATTGGATCTGTCATAACCATTTAATATGCCTCCTTTCACTATGTGTTCAGTATTACCAGCTTGCCTTTTTGCATCCAGGGATTTGGCCTTTGTATGCAAGTTCTCTGAAGCAGATACGGCATATACCGAATTTCTTTAAAACTGAGTGTGGTCTACCACATACTCTACATCTAGTATAAGCTCTAGTTTTGTATTTTGGTTCTTTACTCCACTTTTCTATTATCGCTTTACGTGCCATCTTTTTCCCTCCTTATTATTGAGCGAATGGCATTCCAAGGAATTTTAATAATTCTCTTGCTTCTTCGTCAGTATTAGCTGTTGTTACGAAGATGATATCCATTCCTCTAACTTTATCTATCTTATCATATTCTATTTCAGGGAATATTAATTGCTCTTTAACTCCCATTGAGTAGTTTCCTCTTCCGTCAAATGACTTACTTGAAACTCCTCTGAAGTCTCTAACTCTTGGTAAAGCAATTGACATTAACTTGTCAGCAAACTCATACATGTTTGCTTTTCTTAATGTAACTTTACATCCTAATGCCATGTTTTCTCTTATTTTAAAGTTAGCAACTGATTTCTTAGCTCTTGTTAATATAGGCTTTTGTCCTGATATTATTGTTAAGTCGCTTACAGCTGATTCTAAAACCTTTTGGTTTTCTCTAGCTTCACCAACTCCCATGTTGATTACTATTTTCTCAAGTCTTGGTACTTGCATGATGTTTTCATAACCAAACTTCTCCATCATTGCAGGTATTATTTCTTTTTCATATCTATCTTGAAGTCTTGTCATATCGATTCCCTCCTTTCAGAATTCTTAGAATGTTTCTCCGCACTTCTTGCAAACTCTTACTTTAGTACCATCTTCTAAGATTTTATTACTAATTCTTGTAGCGTTTTTGCATTTTGTGCAGAATAACATTACTTTTGAGCCGTTTATAGCAGCTTCTCTTTCGATTATTGCACTTTCAGCTTGTGTTCTATTAGCTTTTTGGTGCTTCTTAACTATGTTAACTCCTTGAACTAGCACTTTACCAGTTTTTGGATATACTTTTAAAACTTCACCAGTTTTCCCTTTATCTTTACCAGATATAACTAAAACTGTATCATTCTTTTTAACGTGCATTCTCATGAATTGGACACCTCCTCTTATAGAACTTCAGGTGCTAATGATAAGATTTTGTTGAACTCTTTATCTCTTAGCTCCCTAGCAACTGAACCGAAGATACGTGTTCCTCTTGGTTGCTTATCGTCTTTTATTATAACAGCAGCATTTTCATCGAATCTTACATATGATCCATCTGCTCTTCTTATTCCTTTTACTGATCTTACTATAACTGCCTTAACAACTTCGCCTTTTTTAACAACTCCGCCTGGTGTTGCACTTTTAACGCTAGCAACTATAATGTCTCCAATGTTACCGTACTTTCTTTTAGAACCGCCTAATACTCTTATGCACATAATTTCTTTAGCACCTGAGTTGTCAGCAACTTTTAATCTAGTTTGTTGTTGTATCATTGAAAATTACCCTCCTTTCGGTCTTAAGCAATATTATTTAGCTTTTTCTACTATTTCAACAAGTCTCCATCTCTTATCTTTAGATATTGGTCTTGTTTCCATTATTAATACTCTATCATTAATTCCAGCTTCATTATTTTCATCATGAGCTTTGAATTTAGTAGTTCTGTTAACAGTTTTTCCATAAAGTGGATGTCTAACTTTAGTTTCGATAGCAACTACAATAGTTTTATCCATTTTATCTGAAACGACTCTACCAACTCTTTTCTTTCTTAGTCCTCTTTCCATTAAAGAAACCTCCTTCCAGGATTACTGTTCAACCGCTCTTAACTCTTCTTGTCTTAAGATGGTTTTTATTTGGGCTATAGATTTTTTCACTTCTCTGATTCTCATTGGATTTTCTAATTGTCCAGTAGCTAATTGGAATCTTAAGTTGAATAATTCAGCCTTTAATTCTCCTAATTTAGCTTTTAAATCTTGAGGATTGCTATTTCTTAATTCTTTTAGTTCTCTAGCCTTCATTATTCTTCACCACCCATTTCCTCAAAATCTCTTCTTGTAACGAACTTAGTCTTTACAGGAAGTTTGTGTGATGCAAGTCTCATAGCTTCTCTTGCAACTTCTTCACTTACGCCTGATAGTTCAAAAAGAACTCTACCTGGCTTAACTACTGCTACCCAGTATTCTGGTGAACCTTTACCTGAACCCATTCTAGTTTCAGCTGGTTTTTCTGTAACAGGCTTATCTGGGAAAATCTTTATCCAAAGTTTTCCTCCTCTTTTAATATATCTATTTATAGCAATTCTGGCAGACTCTATTTGGTTACTTGTGATCCATCCACAAGTTGTAGCTTGAATACCGAAATCTCCATAAGCTAGGAAATTACCTCTTGTAGCTTTACCTTTCATTCTACCACGTTGTACCTTACGATGCTTAACTCTTTTAGGCATTAACATGACTTATTCCTCCTTTCCTATGCGTTAGCTGTTGCTTCTTTCTCAACTTTTTTAGTTGGAAGAACCTCTCCGTTGTAAACCCAAACTTTAACTCCGATTTTTCCGTATGTTGTATCTGCTTCTGCAAATCCATAATCGATGTCAGCTCTTATAGTTTGTAGTGGAATTGTTCCTTCATTGTATTGCTCAGTTCTTGCGATCTCAGCTCCACCTAATCTTCCTGAACAAGCAGTTTTAACACCTTTAACTCCTTGTCTCATAGCTCTTTGTATAGTTTGCTTCATAGCTCTTCTAAAAGATATTCTCTTTTCTAATTGTGCAGCTATGTTTTCAGCCATTAATTGAGCGTTAGTTTCAACATTTTTAACTTCAACTATGTTGATTATTAAATGTTTTCCACCTACGAATCCAGCTAATTTCTTCTTTAAGGCTTCTATTCCTGATCCACCTTTTCCGATTACTACACCTGGTTTAGCTGTGTGTATGTTTAATTTTACTCTCTTAGCAGCTCTTTCGATTTCGATTCTTGAGATTCCTGCTGAGAAAAGTTCTTTTTTAACGAATTCTCTTATTTGGTTATCTTCGATTAAGTTATCAGCAAAATCTTTTTTGTTAGCATACCATTTTGCATCCCAATCTTTGATAACACCTACTCTAAGTCCGTGAGGATGTACTTTTTGACCCACTTCGTTTCCCTCCTTCTTTCTAAGCTCTTTCTTTAACAACTATTGTTATGTGGCTTGTTTTTTTGTTAATTCTGAATGCTTTACCGTGATCCATTGGTCTGAATCTCTTAAGGATTGGACCTTGACCTACGAATGCTTCTGATACATATAATCTATCTGCATCTAAACCGTTATTGTTTTCTGCATTAGCAACAGCTGATTTTAAAACTTTGTTTATTTCAACAGCTGCTTCTCTTGGAGTGTATTGTAAGATAGCAAAAGCTTCTTTAACATTTTTATTTTTTATTAAATTAAGAACAACTCCTACTTTAACTGGAGACATTCTAACATACTTAGCTATAGCTCTAGCTTCCATTTATGCTCCTCCTTTCTAGGCAATTACTTTCTTTTTGATGATTTATCATCATGTCCTCTATAAGTTCTTGTTAGTGAGAATTCTCCTAACTTATGTCCAACCATATCTTCACTGATATAAACTGGAACGTGCTTTCTTCCATCATGAACAGCGATTGTGTGTCCAATCATTTGTGGGAAAATTGTTGAAGTTCTTGACCAAGTCTTAACAACTTTGTGTTCCCCATTAGCGTTCATTTCTTCGATTTTCTTTAAAAGTCCAGCGTGAACAAAAGGTCCTTTTTTGATTGATCTACTCATTATAGTTTGCCTCCCTTCATATACTTAGGCTTCTAGCCATGAAGAGAATGGGAATTCTCTTCAAACTACTTGCTATTTCTTCTCTTAATGATGAATTTATCTGAATATTTTTTATTCTTTCTAGTTTTGTATCCAAGTGCAGGTTTACCCCATGGAGTCATTGGACTTGGTCTACCTACTGGTGATTTACCTTCTCCACCACCGTGAGGGTGATCGCAAGGGTTCATAACAGATCCTCTTACAGTTGGTCTCCAACCTAAGTGTCTCTTTCTACCAGCTTTACCTATTTTAACGATATCGTTAGTAGTGTTTGAAACAGTACCTATAGTAGCTCTACATTCTATTCTAACGTATCTAGTTTCGCCTGAAGGTAATCTTAAAGTAGCGTATCTACCTTCTTTAGCCATTAATTGTGCTGATCCACCAGCAGCTCTTACTAATTGAGCTCCTTTTCCAGCTTGTAATTCTATGTTGTGGACAAAAGTACCAACTGGGATATTAGCTAATGGTAACGCGTTACCTGGCTTGATATCTGATTCTGGTCCTGAAACAACAACGTCTCCAACTTTTAATCCGTTAGGTGCGATGATGTATCTTTTGTCTCCATCAGCGTATACAACTAAAGCGATGTATGCTGATCTGTTTGGATCGTATTCTACTGTAGCAACTTTTGCTTCGATACCATCCTTATTTCTTTTGAAATCTATTAATCTGTATTTTCTTTTTGCTCCACCACCGTGGTGTCTTACAGTTATTTTACCTTGTGCATTTCTACCACCAGTTTTCTTTAAAGAAACTACTAATGATTTCTCAGGTACATTTGTTGTTATTTCATCAAATGTAGGCATTGTCATGTTTCTTCTTGATGGTGTAGTAGGTCTAAATGTTTTAACTGCCATTTTGATTTCCCTCCTTCTTAAAGCTTATCTGGTGCCTAGCACCAATACTTCACTTTTACTATTGCATTCCTTCGAAGAATTCGATTGAGCTTCCTTCTTGTAAAGTAACGATAGCTTTCTTTTGGTCTGCTCTCTTACCAACATGCACGCCCATTCTCTTAGTTTTTCCAAGTGTGTTGATAGTTTTTACTTCAGCAACTTTTACGTTGAAAACTTCTTCTACTGCTCTCTTTATTTGAGATTTGTTAGCACTTGTGTGAACTATAAAAGTGTACTTATTTTCAGCCATAGCTGCCATACTCTTTTCAGTTATAACAGGTTTTCTAATTATATCGTGGCTTGATAAATTCATTATGCGTACACCTCCTCAATTTTTTGTACAGCATCTTTAGTCATAACTACTTTTTTGTACTTAAGTAAGTCATAAACGTTGATGTTGTTTGCAGGTATTACTGCAACTCCTTCGATGTTTCTAGCTGATTTGTAAACTACTTCGTTTGACTCAGCTGTAACGATAAGAGTTTTCTTAGCTTCCATTTCTTTAAGCATGTTAACTACTGATTTAGTTTTGATTGAATCGAAAGCTAAATCTTCAACTACTACGAATTCACCAGCTTGAACTTTACTAGTTAATGCTGATTTCATAGCAACTCTTTTCATGCTCTTTGGTATAGCCATTCTGTAATCTCTTGGTTTTGGTGCAAATACAACACCACCCTTAATCCATTGTGGAGCTCTTATAGAACCTTGTCTTGCTCTACCAGTTCCTTTTTGTCTCCAAGGCTTGATTCCGCCTCCTCTAACTTCAGCTCTTGTTTTAGCTGATTGAGTTCCTTGTCTCTTGTTAGCTAATAATGCTACTACTACTTGGTGTAGTGCACTTTCGTTTATTTCAACTCCAAAAACATTTTCGTTTAATGAAAAATCTCCAATGTTTTTTCCTTCTTTATTAAATAATCCTACTGTAGGCATCCTGCTTCCTCCTTTCCTTTAGAAATTAAGCCTTAACTGCGTTTCTTATTACTACTGTGCTTCTGTTAGCACCAGGGATACCACCCTTGATTAGTATTAAGTTTTTCTCAGCTATTACTTTAACTACTTCTAAGTTTTCTACTGTAGTGTTTTTAGCACCCATGTGTCCTGGTAACTTTTTGTTTTTGAAAGTTCTTGATGGGTCTGAAGCAGCTCCCATTGAACCTGGCGCTCTATGGAATTTAGAACCGTGTGACATTGGTCCTCTTTGAGCGTTATGTCTTTTGATTGTACCTTGGAATCCCTTACCTTTAGAAACTCCTGATACGTCTACCTTATCTCCTGCAGCAAATACATCTGCTTTGATCTCTTGACCAACTTCGAATTCGCTAGCATTTTCTAATCTTAATTCTTTAAGAGTTCTTTTTAATGAAACTCCTGCTTTGTCGAATTGTCCTTTTCTAGGTTTGTTAACTAATTTTTCTCTTATGTCTCCATAACCTACTTGTATTGCATCATAACCGTCTGTTTCAACAGTTTTCTTTTGAACAACAACACATGGACCAGCTTCTACAACTGTTACAGGTACAACTTTTCCATTCTCATCGAATATTTGAGTCATTCCTACTTTTTTACCTAATATAGCTTTTTTCATGTATTTACACCTCCCAAACTAGTAGCGGATTGCTTTGCAATCGTAATAGTTCAATGTCTTTTTTATTTAAAATTTAGCTATTAAAGCTTAATTTCTATATCTACTCCAGCTGGTAGATTTAATCTCATTAATGCATCAACAGTTTTTGGTGATGGATTAACGATATCTATAAGTCTCTTGTGAGTTCTTATTTCAAATTGCTCTCTAGAGTCCTTATATTTGTGAACTGCTCTTAATATAGTAACAACATCTTTTTCAGTTGGTAGTGGTACTGGACCTACTACTTTAGCTCCTGTTGTCTTTGCAGTTTCAACGATTTTTTCAGCAGATTGATCTAATATAGTGTGATCAAATGCTTTTAATCTGATTCTTATTTTTTGTTTTGACATCTTGGTTTCCCTCCTTTTCATGTACGCTTTACTTCTAACGCACAACAGCGGTTCTTCTATAAACTGTTCCTGGTGTATCCTAAACCTAAGAAAGAATATAAAATCCCTGTCGTCGGATTCGAGATCCTAACTTACTCCTCAAGAATTACCCGGAAGTCCGGCAACCTCTTGATTCATCGCCGTATGCTACACAACTATTTTATTATACTATCTTTGTAGTATAATATCAAGCATTTACGTAATTTATTTTTCGGTTTTTATTACTAGAATTAACTCGCTTTTTATATTCTAAATGTATTTCTATTAAATTTCAAGTTTTTTTATTTTCTTTTTGCAAATTAATTTTTGAAACCTTTTTCTTTTATTAATTATTCCCTTTTATGGTTTTATTAAACAAAAAAAATAGAGTTTAGGACGTCTCCTAAACTCTATTTTATATAAAACAATTAAATTCTAAGTTTAAATTACTCGATTATTGAAGTAACAACTCCTGAACCTACTGTTCTTCCACCTTCTCTGATTGCGAATCTTAATCCTTCATCCATTGCAACTGGAGTGATTAGTTCAACGTTCATGTCGATGTGATCTCCTGGCATTACCATTTCCATTCCGTCTGG
>NZ_JAMDLQ010000020.1:0-15899 GCF_024705715.1 Clostridium sp. LY3-2 | reverse complement strand
TTTAATAAATTCTCTATAGATTCCTTTGTAGGGCTCATAGAATCAAAGGATATCTTAGCTAGAGAGTAATTATTTTTGTTAATAGTTGTAGCTACAAAGATGTTTTTCCTTTTAGAAATAGTGCAAACAGGGGGATTCTTTTGCCCTTTAAAGTTTTCTAAAAATTTAGTGTGTCTCATAGCTGTAACTATATGGGTTCTTCTTGAATCCGTATAAGTTTCTATATGTTTTAGTATCTTATGCCTCCATCTAAAAGAAGTTTCTATGCAGATATTTAATCTATCTGCGCAATCTCTTATAGTAGCACCAGATAGCATAAGACGAGTGTATTTATCCCAAAGGTCTACACTTTTTCTAGTGTTATGCCAGACAAGCCCTGTTCCTTCGTTAAAGGTTTTAAGACAATCCTTACATTGATACCTTTGGACGCATCTATATTTACCGTATTTAATAAAATGTTTTGAATTGCAATGGGGACAAGCCGATGTATGTACCATAATCTCACCTCGAAAAAATTTGAATTTTTTAGTTATTTTGATTATGGACATAAAAAAGTGCCTTTATTCAGGTGATTTTAGTAAAATACCAACAAAGAAGCAAAACAATGTTGTAGCGGAAGTGAGAGTTACTATAGAGGTATAGAAGGGAAAATACTGGAATGTATGGGCTCATCTATTTTTAAAAAATATTTCTTGTTTTATTATTTTAATTTTAAAAACAAAAAGAATGAAGCGTTAAAATTATCAAAACGATAACTAAAAATTGTATTTTAATCTTAATATAGGAAATTTATTAGGTTTAGGCTTTTATCAAAATGATAAATAATTATCATTTTGATAATTAGGATAAAGGAATATAGATTTTTAGTTACTAAAAAGTGCAAAACCTTAGTAAACGGTTTCAAATTTTAACAAATTGTCCATTGATTAGACTTATAATAGTTAAATTTTTATCTATAAGTTGGCACGGGAATTGCAATAATATATAGGCGTAAAAATAAATAAATCTTAAGGGGGAACCATAGATGAATTTTGAGAAGATAAAATTACAAGCTGAAAACTATAAAGGTGATATGACTAAGTTTCTAAGAGACTTAATTAGAATTCCAGGTGAAAGTTCTGGAGAAGAAGGTGTAATTAAAAGAATTGCACAAGAAATGGAGAAATTAGGATTTGATAAAGTTGAAATAGACAAGATGGGTAATGTTCTTGGATATATGGGAACTGGAGAAAAACTTGTAGCTTACGATGCTCACATAGATACAGTTGGACTTGGAGAATTAAGCAACTGGACATTTGATCCATATGAAGGATATGAAAATGATGAAGAAATCGGAGGACGTGGAGCTTCAGACCAATTAGGTGGAATAGTTTCTGCAACTTACGGTGCAAAAATAATGAAAGATTTAGGTCTTTTAAGTGATAAATATACAGTTTTAGTTACTGGAACTGTTCAAGAAGAAGATTGTGATGGGTTATGTTGGCAATACATACACAACGAAGATAAAATAACTCCAGAGTTTGTTGTTATAACAGAACCTACAGATGGAAACATCTATAGAGGACAACGTGGACGTATGGAAATCAGAGTTGAAGTTAAAGGAATTTCTTGCCACGGTTCAGCTCCAGAAAGAGGAGACAATGCTATTTACAAAATGGCAGATATTCTGCAAGAAGTTAGAGTGTTAAATGATAATTTACACTATGACCCATTCTTAGGAAAAGGAACTGTTACAGTTTCAGAAATTTTCTATAACTCACCATCAAGATGTGCGGTTGCTGATATGTGCGCAATATCTTTAGATAGAAGATTAACAGACGGTGAAACATACCAAAGTGCTTTAAAAGAAGTTGAAGACTTACCATTTGTTAAAAAATACGGTGCAAAAGTTACTATGTACACTTATGAAAGACCAAGCTGGACTGGATTAGTATATCCAACAGATTGTTACTTCCCAACTTGGGTGATTCCAGAAGATGCAGAGCCAACTAAAGCTATGGTTGAAGCATACAAAGGAATGTATGGAGAACCATTAGTTGATAAATGGACTTTCTCAACTAACGGTGTATCAATTATGGGAAGATACAATATACCTTGTATAGGTTTTGGACCTGGTAAAGAAGCAGAAGCACATGCACCTAACGAAAAAACTTGGAAAGAAGATTTAGTAAGATGTGCAGCTGTATACGCAGCAGTTCCAACTATATACTGTAACAACAATAAATAATATTAGGGTAATTTTGAGAGGAGAATTTAAGATGACTATAACAAAAAAATATATTGATGAACTAAAAAAATTAGATTTAAAAAATATGTATAACAATGATTTCTTTTTAACTTGGGAAAAATCAGAAGATGAGCTTAAAGGAGTATTTACTATTGCTGAAGCTTTAAGAGACCTTAGAAAAAATAATGTATCTACTAAGGTATTTGATAGTGGGCTTGGGATCTCATTATTTAGAGATAACTCAACTAGAACTAGATTTAGTTTCGCATCAGCTTGTAACTTACTTGGATTAGAAGTACAAGACCTAGACGAAGGTAAATCACAAATAGCTCACGGAGAAACAGTTAGAGAAACTGCTAACATGATTTCATTTATGGCTGACGTAATCGGAATTAGAGACGATATGTACATCGGTAAAGGAAATACTTATATGAGAGAAGTTTCTAGAGCTGTTCAAGATGGAAATAGAGATGGCGTTTTAGAACAAAGACCAACTCTAGTTAATTTACAATGCGATATCGACCATCCAACTCAAGCAATGGCAGATGCCCTTCACTTAATAAATGAGTTTGGCGGTATAGAAAATTTAAAAGGTAAAAAAGTTGCTATGACATGGGCTCACTCACCATCATACGGAAAGCCTCTATCAGTTCCACAAGGAATTATAGGACTATTAACTAGATTCGGTATGGATGTTGTCCTAGCTCATCCAGAAGGATACGAAGTTATGGAAGAAGTTGAAGAAGTAGCTAAAAGAAATGCTAAAGCTTCAGGAGGATCTTTCACAAAAACTAATTCTATGGAAGAAGCATTTAAAGATGCTGATATAGTTTATCCAAAGAGCTGGGCTCCATTTGTAGCGATGGAAAAAAGAACTAAATTATATGCAGAAGGTGATGACGAAGGCATAAAGGTTTTAGAAAAAGAACTTTTAGAAGCTAACGCAAAACATAAAGATTGGGAATGCACTGAAGAGTTAATGAAATTAACTAAAGATGGTAAAGCATTATACATGCACTGCTTACCAGCTGATATTACAGGCGTAAGCTGCAAAGAAGGTGAAGTAGAAGCAAGCGTATTTGATAGATATAGAGATGAATTATATAAAGAAGCTAGCTTTAAACCATATGTAATAGCTGCAATGATTTTCTTAAGCAAAATGGAAAATCCAGAAGAAGTTCTAGAAAAGCTAGAAAAACGTAACACAGAAAGAGTATTTAATGAAAAATAGATTCTAGGAAAAGGCTCTTATTTATAACTTAAAAATCAAAAAATTTAAGCTAACCCTTTTAAATAAGAGCCTTATCTTTAAAGGGGGAGCAGCTAATGTCAATAGATAAAAATTCATTACTTTTCAGATTTGATGGAAAGCCAACTATGAAAGAAATAATACCATTAGGTTTGCAACATGTGGTAGCTATGATTGTTGGGTGTGTAACGCCAGCTATTATAGTTGCAGGGGTATGTGACTTAAGTCCTAGCGACAAAATACTTTTAGTACAAACTTCACTTGTATTTTCAGGAATAGCAACCCTTATTCAGCTTTTTCCTTTATTTAAGAAAATAGGATCTGGACTTCCTATTATTATGGGTGTTAGTTTTGCTTACGTACCAACACTTACAGCAATTGCTGGAGAATTTAATTTAGCTACTATTTTTGGAGCTCAACTTATAGGTGGGGCTGTAGCTATTGTATTTGGTATCTTTGTTAAAAAGCTTGCAAGGTTTTTCCCGCTTGTAGTTACTGGAACTGTAATATTATCTATAGGATTATCATTATATTCAGTTGCTGTTAAATACATAGCTGGTGGAGCTGGAAGTGAAACTTTTGGGTCACCACTTAACTGGTTAGTGGCACTTATCACACTTGGAGTAGTTATATTTTTAAACTTCTTTACAAAAGGAAACTTAAAATTATCTTCTATTTTAATTGGGATAATAGTTGGATATATTATCTCTTTCTTTTTAGGGATGGTTAAATTTGAAGATACATCAGCACTTGGAATTATACAAATACCAAAGTTTATGCGTTTTGGAATGAGCTTTAATGCAACAGCAATTATTTCAATGGTAATTATGCATATAGTTAACTCAGTACAAGCTATAGGAGACCTTTCAGCAACTACTGGAGGAGGAATGGGCAGAATAGCAACTCACGAAGAATTATCTGGAGGTATCATAGGAAATGGTGTTTCTAGTATATTAGGATCATTCTTTGGATGTATGCCAACAGCTACATTTAGTCAAAACGTAGGGATTGTAACTATGAATAAGGTTATAAATAGATCAGTATTCGTATTTGCATCAATAGTTATAATAGTAGCAGGTTTAGTTCCAAAATTCTCAGCAGTTTTAACAAGTATTCCTCAATGTGTACTTGGAGGAGCAACAATTTCTGTATTTGCAACTATCACTATGACAGGAGTGAAGATGGTTTCAGAAAGCGGATTAAGCAAGAGAAATGTTACTTTAGTTGGTATTTCAATAGCTCTTGGAGTTGGAATCACTCAAGTTCCTGATGCTTTAGCATTATTCCCAAGTTGGGCAATATCAATTTTTGGAAAGTCATCTATTGTTGTGACAACATTAGTTGCAATAATATTAAATTTAATTTTACCTAAAGATACAGATTCAGACGGTAAAGAATAATGTAGGAGGAAAATACTATGGAAAAAATACTTTGGAAAGAAAATAAAATGCCTAAAAATGAAAACGATGTCTCAAGCTTTTTAAAGGAAGATGAGATAAAGAAAGTAAGAGAGTTTCATAGAAGTTTCCCAAAATATGAAGAAACTCCACTCGTAGAACTTAAAAATTTAGCAAAAAATATAGGACTTAAAGATATGTTTGTAAAAGATGAATCTTATAGATTTGGACTAAACGCTTTTAAAGTTTTAGGTGGATCTTATGCAATGGGAAGATACCTTGCAGATAGATTAAATCTTGATATATCTGAACTTCCTTACGATAGATTAACTTCTGATGAAATAAGAGAGAAGCTTGGAGATATCGTCTTTGTAACAGCAACAGACGGTAACCACGGTAGAGGGGTTGCTTGGACTGCAAATAAATTAAAACAAAAATCAGTAGTTTATATGCCAAAGGGATCTTCTTTAAAGAGATTACAAAACATAAAAAACGAAGGAGCAGAAGCTAGTATAACAGATATGAACTATGATGATGCCGTAAGACTTGCAGATAAATATGCAAATGAGCATAACGGAGTAATGGTTCAAGATACTGCTTGGGAAGGATATGAAAAAATCCCAACTTGGATAATGCAAGGTTATGGAACTATGGCACTTGAAGCTAAGGAACAATTAGAAAAAATGGGTGTAGACAGACCAACTCATATATTTGTTCAAGCTGGTGTAGGATCTTTAGCTGGAGCTGTACAAGGTGTGTTTGCAGAAATTTTCAAAGAAAATTGTCCAAAAACTGTAATAGTTGAAGCAAACTTAGCAGATTGTTTCTACAAATCAGCAGAAGCAGGAGATGGAAAACCTAGAATAGTTGGAGGAGATATGCAAACTATAATGGCTGGACTTGCTTGTGGTGAACCAAACACTATAGGTTTTGAAGTATTAAAACAATATTCAACTGCCTTCGTATCTTGTCCTGACTGGGTATCTGCAAAAGGAATGAGAATACTAGGAAACCCAATGAAAGAAGATAGAAGAGTTATTTCAGGGGAATCTGGTGCTGTAACTACTGGTCTTTTATATGAAATTATGACTAATGAAGATTATAAAGACCTTAAAGGAAAATTAGAATTAGATGAAAATTCTAAAGTCTTATTATTTAGTACAGAAGGAGATACTGACCCTGAAAAATATAGAGAAATAGTTTGGGATAATTCAGTAGAATAAAATAAACCTAAAATGGGGAGGGAAATGCTATGATTACAGAAAAAAGGAAGGATGAGCTTATAGAGATATGCCAAGAGCTTATAAGGACTCAATCATTATCTGGCGAAGAAGAAAATGTTTGTGAAGTCTTAAAGGGAGTATTTAATAAGTTCAAATTTGATGATTATTATATCGATGAATATGGAAATATAATAGGCCATATCAAAGGAAAAAATAAAGGCAAGAAAATTCTATTTGATGCACATATAGATACAGTGCCAGTTCCTGACGATACTAAATGGAAGCATGCCCCATTTAGAGGTGAAATAGATGATGGAAAAATATACGGCAGGGGCGCATCAGATATGAAAGGCCAGTTAGCTAGTATGATAGCTGGAGCTTCATTTTTTGCAGAAGATTTTAAACATGAGTTTGATGGCGATATTTTTGTAGCTGGAGTTGTTTTTGAAGAGATGTTTGAAGGCGTTTCAGCTAGAAAGATAAGCGAAGCTATAAAGCCAGATTACGTAGTTATAGGGGAATCTTCTGAACTTAATTTAAAGATAGGGCAAAGAGGTAGAGCTGAGATTGCTTTAGAAACTTTCGGAAAGTCAGCCCACTCTGCAAATCCAAATGAAGGCGTAAATGCAGTATTAAAAATGATGAAATTAATTAGTGAGATAGAAAAGATTGAAAACCCAAGGCATGAAATCTTAGGTGAGGGGATTTTAGTTCTTACAGATATTAAATCATCTCCTTACCCTGGGGCTTCAGTAGTACCTGATTATTGCAAGGCAACTTTTGATAGAAGACTTTTAGTAGATGAAACTAAAGAAGATGTCTTAGAACCTATAAAAGCTATTATTGAAAGAGTTTCAAAAGAAGATAGAGACTTAGAAGCTAGAGTTTCGTATGCAAAAGATAAAAAGGTTTGCTATACAGGGGAAAATATAAGTGCAGAAAGATTTTTCCCAGCTTGGATTTTCAAAGAAGAAGATGAATTTGTAAAGATAGCCTTTGATGGCTTGAAAATGGCAGGGATAGATCCAAAGATAAGTCAATATTCATTCTGTACTAATGGTTCACATTATGCAGGTGAAGCTAAAATTCAAACTATAGGGTTTGGGCCTTCTAAAGAAAAATTAGCCCACATTATAGATGAATATATAGAAATTGACGATTTAGTTAAAGGCGCTCTAGGCTATTACGGAATACTAAGATCTGTTTATAAAAAATAGAAGGTGATTAATTTGAATATATTAATAAAAAATGGATTTTTAGTTGATGGTAGTGGGAATTTAGGCGATTACTTAGATGTGATTATTAAAGATAAAAAGATTTTAAAAATCGGGAAAGACTTAAAATCAGAAGGTTTAAAAGTAATCGATGCAAAAGGTTTAGTAGTAGCACCAGGTTTTATAGATACTCACTCTCACAGTGATTTAAAGATATACGAAAATCCATACAATCAAATAAAGATAAGGCAAGGGGTAACTACTGAGGTTTTAGGTCAAGACGGCATTTCTATGGCACCATTACCAAAGGAATATATATCACCTTGGAGGAAGAACCTAGCTGGACTTGATGGAGAATCAGACACTGTAAATTGGGAGTACGAAACTACAGATAACTACTTAAAAGCATTAGAAACTAATGGAGTTGGATTAAACGAGCTTTATTTAGTTCCTCACGGAAACGTAAGAATGGAAGCTATGGGTCTTAGTAATAGAGAAGTAAATGATACTGATATAAAAAAGATGTGTGAAATCTTAAGAAGAGAGCTTAAATCTGGAGCCTTTGGACTTTCTACAGGTCTTATATATATGCCCTGTGCTTACTCTAATACTAATGAACTCATAGAACTTTGCAAAGTAGTAAAGGAGTTTGATGGAGTATTTGTAGTTCACCAGAGAAGTGAGGCTAACGAGATTATAAAATCAATGAAAGAAATTATAGAGATAGGTGAAAAGTCAAAAGTAAGAGTTCATTTTTCTCATTTTAAGATATGTGGAAAGAAAAACTGGAAGCATATAGACGAAGTTATAAAACTTTTAAAAGATGCTGAAGATAAGGGAATTAAAATAACTTTTGATCAATACCCTTATATTTCAGGAAGCACTATGCTAGGTGTTATTTTGCCTCCTTGGGTTCACGATGGAGGAACAGACAAGCTAGTAGAAAGATTAAAGTCAAAAGAAATGAGAGAAAAGATGATATACGATATGAAAAATGGAATTGAAGGCTGGGAAAACTTCTTAGAATTTATTCCACTTGATTCTATCTATATAACATCAGTTAAAACTTTAAAAAATAAAGATGTTATAGGAAAAAATCTTATAGAGATAGGCCGTATGAGAGAAAAAGACCCCTACAATGCAACATTTGACCTTCTTTTAGAAGAAGAAAATGCAGTTGGGATGTATGATTTTTACGGTAAAGAAGAACAAATAGTAAGATTTATGAAGTTAGATGAGCAAAACGTTTGTACTGATGGATTATTATCAGGGAAACCTCATCCTAGAGCTTACGGAGCTTTTCCAAGGATACTTGGAAGGTATGTAAGAGAACTTGAAGCTATAACCCTTGAAGAAGGAATTATGAAGATGTCACATAAGGCTGCTTTAGCCTTTGGGATAAAAGAAAGAGGACTTATAAAAGAAGGTTACTTTGGAGATATAGTTATCTTTAATAAAGATACTATTAAAGATACAGGAACTTTCGAAGATCCAACTAGATATCCAGAAGGAATACATTATGTCCTTATAAATGGAGAGGTAGTTCTTCAAAATGGTAAGTACAATGAGATAAAGGCAGGAAGAGTATTAAGAAAAGGTAGGTGAATATCTAAATGTTTATTTTAGGAAACGGTAGATTAATAACTCAAAACAAAGAAAACCCATTTATAGAAGATGGTGCTGTAGTTATTGATGGAAAAGAGATTATTGACTTTGGTATGACAGAAGATATTAAAAGAAAATATGAAAATGCAGAGTTTAAAGATGTAGATAATATGGTTATAATGCCAGGCCTAATTAATACCCACGGTCACATATACAGTGCATTTGCAAGAGGAATGAACTTAGATGGACCTGTATCTAAAGATTTTGTAGACATACTTAATAATCTTTGGTGGAGACTAGATAGAACACTTAATTTAGAAGATATAAAATATAGCGCATATGCTTCTTTGATGGATAGTTTAAAGTATGGCGTTACAACATTTTTTGATCACCACGCTAGCCCAAATGCAGTTGAAGGAAGCCTTCAAACTATAAGCAAAGTAGGAGAAGAACTTGGAATTAGAACTTCTTTATGCTACGAGGTATCAGATAGGGATGGAGAAGAAATTTTAAATAAAGGCATAAAAGAAAATGTAGATTATATAAAATATTGCAAAGAAGATAAGAGCAATATGAAATCAGCACTTTTTGGAATGCATGCAAGTTTTACTTTATCAGATGAATCGTTAAATAAATGCGTAGAAGCTTCTAAAGGCTTAGATTGTGGATACCATATTCACGTAGCAGAAGGAATTAAAGATGAAGAAGACTGTATTGAAAAACACGATAAGAGAGTTTTAGAAAGACTAAAAGAATTTAAAATTTTAGGACCAAAAACTCTAGCAATCCATTGTATTCACGCAGATGAGGATGAGGTTGAAATTTTAAAAGAAACTGAGACTTCTGTAGTTCACAACCCAGAATCAAATATGGGAAACGCAGTTGGAGTATCTCCAGTTATAAAATTTATGAAAAATGGAATAACTGTAGGGCTTGGAACTGACGGGTATACTCAAGATATGTTTGAATCAATGAAAGTTGCAAACCTTATTCACAAACATCATTTAAGAAACCCATCAGTCGCTTGGGGTGAAACTCCTGAGATGCTATTTATAAATAATAGACGCATTGCAGAGAAAAATTTTAAAGGTAGGTTTGGAATTATTGAAAAGGGTGCAAATGCTGACGTAATAGTAGTTGATTACGATCCTTTAACACCTTTAAATGGAACAAACTATAATTCACATATTCTTTTTGGAATGATGGGTAAATCAGTTGATACTACTATAGTTAATGGTAAAACAGTAGTAGAAAAAGGAAAGATTTTAAATGTAAATGAAAGAGAAATTCTTAAAAAATCAAGAGAATTAAGCTCTAAACTATGGAATAGAATTTAATCTAAAAGATTAAAGATAAAAGGGGATATGTGTATGAGGTTATTTATAAAAAATATAGACACATTAGTTACTTGTGATGATAGTGATAACGTTTTAAAAAATGTCAACATTCTTATTGAAAACGGAGTTATTAAACACATAGGTAAAGAAACTTTTGAAAGTGATGAAATAGTAGATGGTAAAGATATGATTGTTTATCCAGGACTTATCAATACACATCACCATCTATATCAAACCTTCACAAGGAATTTACCAGAGGTTCAAAATATGGAGTTATTCCCTTGGCTTAAATATCTTTACGAAATCTGGAAAGGTCTAGATGAAGAGAGTATAAGATATAGCAGCATGACGGGGCTTTCAGAACTATTAAAATGTGGGTGTACAACTTGTTTTGATCATCATTATGTTTTTCCAGAAAATGCAGGTAATACTTTAATAGACACTCAATTTGAAGTAGCATCCAGACTTGGAATAAGGATGCACGCTTCTAGAGGACGTATGGACCTTAGCAAAAAAGATGGAGGACTACCGGGAGATTCAGTTGTTCAAGATATCGATACTATATTATACGATTCTGAAAGGATAGTTAAAAAGTATCACGATAATAACAAATTTTCAATGAGACAAGTTGCACTAGCTCCTTGTTCACCATTTAGTGTATCAAAAGAGCTTTTAAAAGAGTCAGCTACTCTCGCAAGAAAACTAAATGTAAGGCTTCATACACATCTAGCCGAAACTTTAGATGAAGAAAACTTCACTTTAGAAAAATATAAAATGAGACCTTTAGAATATATGGAAAGCTTAGGATGGATAGGTGAAGATGTGTGGTTTGCCCACGGGATCCATTTTAATGATGAAGAAATTAAAAGATTAAAAGAAACTAAAACAGGAGTTGCACATTGTCCTATATCAAATATGAAATTATCTTCTGGGATAGCAAGAATTCCAGAAATGATAGATTTAGATATTCCAGTAGGACTAGCTGTGGATGGAAGTGCAAGTAATGATGGTTCTAATCTTTTAGAGGAAATAAGGGTAGCTTATTTACTTCATAGATTAAAGTGGTCAAGTAAAGCACCTACAGGATATGACATTTTAAAGCTTGCAACTAAAGGTAGTGCAAGAATTTTAGGTAGAACAGACATAGGTCAAATTAAAGAATCTATGGCTGGTGATTTATTTATGATAAATAAAAATAGAGTTGAGCTAGTTGGTACAAGCTATGATCCTAAATCTTTACTTGGAACAGTAGGATTTAAGGGAAGCGTTGATTATACAATCGTTAATGGAAAGATAGTAGTAAAAGACGGAAAACTTGTAAATATGGATGAAGAAAAGATCATCTATAAAGCAAATGAAGCTATGACTAGACTTATAAACAAATCAAAAATATAGAGGAAAACTAAGGGGAGTGTTTATTATGGCAAATTTAAAAGTAAAAATCTATAAAATGGAATTTGAAAACCCAGTATTTACAGCAGCAGGACCTGGAGCAAAAGATGGTGACCTTTGCGTAGAAGCAGTTAAAGGAGGAGCTGGAGGCTTAGTTACAAAAACTATATCAGTAGATCCAGCACCAGTTCCAAGACCTTGTATGGGAAAAACTAATTCAGGATTTTTAAATACTGAATTGTGGTCTGAACTTCCAAAGGAACAATGGATAGAAAAAGAATATAAAAGAGCAAAAGAAGCTGGAGTTCCTATGATAGTTAGTATGGGCTATACAGCAGACCAAATTAAAAAAGTAGCACCACTTGTAAAACCTTACGCTGATGCAGTTGAACTTTCAACTCACTACGTAGGAACAGATATAGCACCAATCGTTGATGCTATGAAGGCTGCAAAAGCTGCTTTAGATTGCCCTGTATTTATGAAAATGAGTCCACATACTGACATTCAAAAAATAGCTAAAGCTTTAGAAGAAGCTGGAGCAGACGGGTTAGTTATGATTAACTCATTAGGACCATGTATGGCAATAGATGTAGATAGTGGTTACCCAATAATGGGAAGTGAAAAAGGATATGGATGGCTTTCGGGTTCACCAATAAGACCTGTAGCTATAAGAAATATATACGATGCTTCAAAAGTTATAAACATACCAATCATAGGGGTTGGAGGAGTAACTTCAGGAAGAGATGCAGCAGAAATGCTTATGGCAGGTGCTAGCGCTGTTGAAGTTTGTACAGAAGCAATCCTTAAAGGACCTAAAGTATATGGAAAAATAGCTAAAGAATTAGATGAATTCTTAGATAGCCACGGATATAAAGATGTAAATGAAATCATAGGTTTAGCTCATAAAAAAGCTGATGATAGACACTTTAGAACTAACGCTATCCCTCCTGTAGTAGACCAAGACTTATGTATTAAATGCGGTCAATGCAAAATAAGTTGTGTTTACGATGCTATAGAAATAGGGGATGAATTAGTAATAAACACAGATAAATGCTTTGGATGTGGACTTTGTGTAACTAGATGTCCAAAGGGTGCATTATCTATTCAATATGTTTAATAACTTAAATTGATTTTTTGAGATGTCAAATCTTTTGTTTGGCATCTCATATACATAATTATTTATGAATTATGAGGGGAGGTAAATTATGTTCGAATTTATCTTAAATGGTGAGAAAAAAAGGGTTTTAGAAAATAAAAAATTACTTAGATACTTAAGAGATGACTGCAAGATAACTTCTGTAAAAAATGGTTGTTCAGAAGGAGCTTGCGGTACTTGCATGGTTTTAGTTGATGGAAAGGCTATAAAAGCTTGTTTATTAAATCTTGAAAAAGTTAATGGAAAAGAAATAACTACTATAGAAGGTTTTACCGAAAGAGAAAGAGATGTTTTTGCTTATAGCTTTACAGAAGCTGGAGCCGTTCAATGCGGCTTTTGCATTCCAGGGATGGTTATAAGTTCAAAAGCTTTATTTAATAGAACATTAGACCCTACAGAAGAAGAAGTTAAAAAGGCTTTGATGGGTAATATTTGTAGGTGTACAGGATATGTAAAAATAAGAGAAGCTGTAATGATGGCAGCTAAAATATTTAGAGAAAATAAAGAAGTGCCAAAGGTTACTTGCAAGGGGCTTGTAGGTGAAAGGATGGCAAGGGTTGACGCTAGAGATAAAACTTTAGGAAAAGCTGAGTATTCAGACGATATCTATATAGAAGGAATGCTTCACGGAGCAGCTTTAAGAGCTAAATATCCTAGGGCTTTAGTTAAAGGCATAGATATAAGCGAAGCTTTAAAGCTAGAAGGTGTAGTAAAGGTTGTCTTAGCAGAAGATATTCCAGGGAAAAGATATTTAGGTCATATATTTAAAGATACTCCAGCGCTTGTTGAAGTAGGAGAAGAAACTAGATACTTAGGAGATGCTATAGCTTTAGTTGCAGCAGAAACAGAAGAAATAGCTAAAGAAGCTGTAAAACTTATAAAGGTGGATTATGAAGAACTTACTCCAGTATCTACTTTAGAAGATGCAGCAAAGGAAGATGCACCAAAGGTTCACGAAAAAGGAAATCTTTTAGTTCACGAACACCTAGTTCGTGGAAATGCTGACGAAGTTATTAAAAATTCAAAATATAAAGTAACTTATAAGTACAAAGTTCCGTTTACAGAACACGCTTATTTAGAACCAGAATGTTCTGTAGCTAAGATGGAAGGCGATAAATTAATAGTTTATACAGGAACTCAAAGTGTTTACGATGACTTAAGAGAGATAGGTTCACTTTTAGATTTAGGACCAGATAAGCTTAGAATCGTATCAAAATATGTAGGGGGAGGCTTTGGGGGCAAAGAAGATATGAGCTGCCAACATCACACTGCACTTTTAGCATATTTAACTAAGAGACCTGTAAAAATGGCTCTTGGAAGACAAGAAAGTATTATAGTAAGCACAAAAAGACATGCTATGGATATGGAATTTACAACAGCTTGTGATGAAAATGGAAAACTAACAGCTATGAAAGCTACTATTATAGCAGATACTGGTGCTTACGCATCACTTGGAGGACCTGTTCTTCAAAGAGCTTGTACTCACGCTGCAGGGCCTTATAATTATCAAACTATAGATATAGACGGTAAGGCTTATTATACAAACAACACTCCAGGAGGAGCATTTAGAGGATTTGGAGTTACTCAATCAGCCTTTGCAATTGAATGTAATATAAATAAATTAGCAGAGATGGTTGGAATAGATCCATTTGAAATAAGGATGCTAAATGCAATAAGACCAGGGGATGTTTTACCAAACGGTCAGATTGCAGACGAAGGAACAGCATTAGTTCAAACTTTAGAAGCTGTTAAGGAAGATTATTATAAAAATATAGATAGAGCAGGCATTGCTTGTTGTATGAAAAACGCCGGAGTTGGAGTTGGACTTCCTGACACAGGAAGATGCAAAGTAGCTGTTGTTGATGGAAAAGTTCATATAAGAACATCAGCAGCTTGCATAGGTCAAGGCGTTGGAACTGTAGTAGTTCAGGTTGTTTGTGAAGTATTAAAAATTCCTAGAGAAAAAGTAGTTTATGAATCTCCAGATACTGATATAACTCCAGATTCAGGAACAACAACAGCATCAAGACAAACTGTATTTACAGGAGAAGCAACTAAGATTGCAGCTTTAAAATTAAAAGATGCTCTAAAAGATAAAACTTTAGAAGATTTAGAAGGAATAGAGTTTTACGGGGAATATTTAGGAGTGACAGATAAGATGGGAAGTCCTAAAGAAAACCCAGTAAGCCACGTAGCTTACGGTTATGCAACTCAAGTAGTAGTTTTAGATGATTTAGGAAAAGTTAAAGAAGTTATAGCAGCCCACGATGTAGGAAGAGCTATAAACCCTAGAAATGTCGAAGGACAAATAGAAGGTGGAGTTGTAATGGGACTAGGGTATGGACTTACAGAAGACTATATCTTAGAAAATTCAGTTCCAAAATCAAAACTTGGAACTTTAGGAATCTTAAGGGCTACTCAAGTTCCTAAGATTAAAACTGTAATAGTAGAAAATAATACAGAAGAGTTATCATTTGGAGCTAAAGGTGTAGGAGAAATCACTTGTATTCCTACAGCACCTGCACTTCAAAATGCATATTACAAATTAGATGGTGAGTTTAGATGTGAACTCCCACTTAAAAATACATTCTATAAAAAGAAGAAATAGGAGAGATGAAAGATGAAAAAAATATTAAGTACAGAAAAAGCACCAGCTGCTATAGGACCATACTCACAAGGAGTAGTTGTAAACAATACTGTTTACACATCAGGACAACTTCCTATGAACCCAGAAACTAAAGTTTTAGAAACTGAAATAAAGGAAGCAACAAAAAGAAGTATAGAAAACTGCAAGGCTATATTAGAAGAAGCCGGAACAAGCTTAGATAAAGTATTTAAAACTACAGTGTTTGTAAAAGATTTAAATGATTTCTCTAAAGTAAATGAAGTATATGGAGAATATTTTAATGAAAATCCACCAGCTAGAAGCTGCGTTCAAGTAGCAAAACTACCTATGGATGCACCTGTAGAAATAGAAATGATTGCCATTATTTAATTATAGGGGGTAGATTCGTTTATATGTTCCAGAAGTTTAATGAAACTCGCTAAGAATATCTATTTTTCCTCCGCTAAATTAAATGTAGCAAAATAATTTGCTAA
>NZ_JAMDLQ010000002.1:0-21723 GCF_024705715.1 Clostridium sp. LY3-2 | reverse complement strand
ACTAAAATTTATAGATATTTATAAAAATAAGGAGTTTACCTATTTAAAAAAAGTATAAATATAATAAAAAAGGATAGCACAAATAAGAAAGTAGAAGTTTCAGGTATGCCAATTTCAATTATAAAACATTTAAATGATATTTTTGTATTAGATTATGAAAATGGATTTATAAAAATTCTAGATGATAAGTTTAAGCCTAAAAAAAACATTGCAGTAGGAAAAGAGCCTAATGCAATGCTTTTAGTTAATTCATATCGTTAAATAAAAGATTCATTATTTCATTATAGATTTCAGAAGGATTTTCTTGCCACTTACTGCAAAGGTATGTGGCACCTTTTTTTGTTGGAACAGAAATTTTAAGATCCATTAAAGGTGTGTCGTCCTCTAAAGCTTTCAAACTAACTATGAAACTATCATTTTTACCTATCGTGTAATCACTATGTATTGTAAGTTCCTTTTTTATAAGATCTATGTGAGACTTAATATATTCTGATAACGTTGAAACTTTTGAAGGTGAAATTCTATCTTCGAAGAAAGATAGTACACTTTCGCCTTTAGGTGTAAGTTTAATAGCCTTTTTATTTGAAACTTCAGTATTTTCCACAAATTCTGATTCTAATAATTCGTTAATATATTGTTGAAGCGTAAAGTAGTTTATGAAATTGTTTTCTAAAATTATTTCTGTTAGTTGAGTATTGGAAATAGGTTGTTTAAGTAGTTTTAAAATATATAAAACTATTAACTTATTTTCCGCAAGCTCCATTGAACTTTCTTCGTACATATAAAAAACCTCCATTTTATTTGAAAGTATACATTAATTATAACATAAAAATAAATATAGTGAAGATAATGTAATTAAATAAAATATTAACTAATATACTATAAAAGGTAAAAATAATGGAAAGGAGTCTTATGAAAAGAAAGAGAGACATAATTTTTGTTATAACGGCTTTAGTTATTATTATATCTAGTGCCTTTTATTTAAACTACAATAGTATAAAACCTACATTTAATGAAAAACCTAAAAAAATGCCTATCCATAAGGTAGAAACAGAAAAAAAAGAACTCTCTTTAACATTTGATATTAATTGGGCAGAAGAAGATTATATTTATGACATATTAACTGTACTAGATAAATATAATGTAAAGGGAACATTTTTTATTATGGGAAAATGGGTAAATTACACTGAAGATAATTTAAAAAAATTACAAGCTATAAAAGATAAAGGACATGAAATAGGAAACCATAGTTATGTTCATCCAAACTTCACAAAGATAAGTAAAGAAAGGATGATAGAAGAAGTTAAAAAAACAGAAGATATATTAAAAGAATCAATAGGAGTTAAAACAGATCTTTTTAGATTTCCAAGTGGTGCATTTAATGAGGAAAGCTTAAAAGTTTTAGAAGACTTTGGTTATAAAAATATTCAATGGAATATTGATTCTGTAGATTGGAGAAACGATGGTGAAAGAGTAGAGTATGAAAGAGTTATAAAAAAGATAGAAAATGGTTCTATTTTACTTTTTCATAATAATGCAAAATATACTCCAAAAAATTTAGATAAAATAATTAGTGAACTGTTAGAAAAAGGGTATGAATTTAAGAAAGTTTCAGAGATTTTGATAGACAAAAACTATAAAATTGATAACGTTGGCATACAACATAAAAATTAATAGGAAATCTATTGAAATTTGAGTAGTATATGTATTATAATGGAAATGGATATTTGTGGGGGAATTAAACACAAATTAGTTTATTACAAAGGGAGAGAGGGGTTACAAATGGAAAATTTAATGTTAAACAACAAAATATATCTTGAAGGAAAGGTCGTTTCAGGATTAGAATTCAGTCACGAAATGTATGGGGAGGGCTTCTACACTTTTAATTTAGAAGTTCAAAGATTAAGTGATTCAGTTGATATTTTAAGTATTACTGTATCAGAGAGATTAATATCAAACAATGAGGTTGCAATTGGGAATGAAGTAATAATAGAAGGGCAACTAAGATCTTACAACAAATTTATAGATGGTTCAAACAAGTTAATCTTAACTGTTTTTGCAAGAAATATTGAACCATGCTTAGAAAGAAGCAAAAATCCTAACGAAATATTCTTAGATGGATACATCTGCAAGGAACCAGTTTACAGAACTACACCTTTTGGAAGAGAAATTGCAGACGTTTTATTAGCTGTAAACAGAGCTTATAATAAGTCAGATTATATTCCAACTATAGCTTGGGGAAGAAACTCAAGATTTTGCCAAAGCTTAGAAGTTGGAGATAATATAAGAGTTTGGGGAAGACTTCAAAGTAGAGAATATCAAAAAAAGGTATCTGAAACAGAAGTAGTTAAAAAGATAGCTTACGAAGTTTCAATCTCTAAAATGGAAAGAGTTAAAAAAGAAGACGAAATTGAAGAAGAAGGCGCTGTTTAAAAAGCCTTTATATAAAGTTTAAAAAAGACCAAGCATTTAATTTAAATGCTTGGCCTTTTTCATTTTAAAATTATTTTCTAAGATCATCCATTATTTGAGTTTTATCTTTTGTCTTATCATCAACTGATTTAATGATTTTTGCTGGAGAACCTGCAACAACAACTCCTGATGGAACATCTTCTGTTACTATTGAACCTGCAGCTACAACAGCACCATCTCCGATTTTAATTCCTTCTAAGATAACAGCATTTGCACCGATTAAAACATTATCTCCAATTTCACAAGGTGATTTTGAAGGTGGCTCTAAAACTCCAGCTACAACAGCTCCTGCACCTAAGTGAACATTTTTACCAAGTTTTCCACGAGCACCTATAACAGCGTTCATATCAACCATAGTTCCTTCACCTATTTCAGCTCCTATGTTTATAACAGCTCCCATCATTATAACAGCGTTTTTACCTATGCTAACTCTATCTCTTATAATAGCACCTGGCTCGATTCTAGCATCAACTTCTAATATATCAAGCATTGGGATAGCTGAGTTTCTTCTATCATTTTCTAATCTAAAATGTTTGATTTTATCTTTATTATCTAAAATTACTTTAGATAGAGAATCTGATTCACCAAATAAAACGTAGAAGTTATTACCTCCAAACCATTCTATTCCATCTAAATTAACGTTTTCTAAATCTCCATTTATATAAACTTTAACTGGTGTAGACTTCTTAGATTCTTTAATAAATCTAGCGATTTCGTATGGATCTGTAAAATTGTATTCCATTTAATATCATCCTTTCTGTAAATAGTATATGTAAATTATAATAAAAAAAATGAAATTTTAAAAGGGGGACATAAAAATTTGCCGAAAGTAATCCTTTGCTGTAAAATTATTTTAATATAAAAAATAAGTGATGTTACTTTTTTAAAAGTTAAATAAATAAGTAAATACTTTAAGTTTGGGAGGTTTTTTCTTGAATAATAATTTAAAAAATATAGAGGTTTCTGGAATAAGAAAGTTTTATAATAAGGTTTTAAAGATAGATGGTGCAATATCACTAACTTTAGGTCAGCCAGATTTTAAAACTCCAAAAGCTATAACAGATGGAATAAAAAAGGCTATAGATGATGGGAAAACTGTTTATACAGAAAATGCAGGAATAGGAGAATTAAGAGAAGAGATAAGTAATTATTTAAAATCATTAGATATTTCTTATAGTAAGGATGAGATTTGCATAACAGTTGGAGGAAGCGAAGCGATATATGTAGTTTTAAATACTCTACTAAATCCTAAAGATAAAATTTTAATTCCATCTCCTGGATATCCAGCTTACGAAAGTATAGCAAAGATATTAGGCGCTGAAGTTATAGAGTATGGATTTAAAGATGATTTTAGTTTAGATATAGAAGGGATTAGAAAATCTATTAAAGAAGAGGGAGTTAAAAATTTAATTTTATCTTTCCCGTCAAACCCTACAGGTGCAATTTTAAGTAAAGAAGATAGAGATGAATTAATAGAACTTATAAAAGAAGAAGATTTAACTGTTGTAACTGATGAGATTTATGCATCTATAATATATGATGATTATTATTCAGTAGCCCAAGATGAGTCTTTAAAAAATAATATTATATATATTAGTGGGTTTTCAAAAATGTTTTCAGCTACAGGTCTTAGAATAGGATATGTTTGTGCAAGTGATACATTTATGAAAGAAATGATGAAAGTTCATCAATACTTTGTTTCTTGCGCACCATCTATAGTTCAATACGGAATAGTTGAAGGGCTTAAAAAATCAAAAGGCGATTTAGAAATTATGGTTAAAGAATTTAAACGTAGGCGTGATTATTCTTTTAAAAGGCTTAAAGGTATGGGACTTAAAGTAGCTGAGCCAAAGGGAGCCTTTTATATTTTCCCATCTATAAAAAAATATAATTTATCTTCAGAAGAGTTTTGCGAAAAGCTATTATTTGAAGAAAAGGTAGCTTTAGTACCTGGAGATGCTTTTGGAAGCATGGGAGAAGGATATTTTAGAATTTCTTACTGTTATAGTGATGAGGAGCTAAAAACTGCATTTGATATATTAGAGAAATTTATAGAAAAATTGAATAAATAATAGAAAAAGCTAATTTTTGATTTATCAAAAATTGGCTTTTTTTATTTGTATCCTAAGAAAGATGTGTTTTTTATGAACGAATAAAATGAATTTATTAAAAAGTAAAATTTCATTTTTGTATCTAAAAGTTTATATTAAAGCTATTTTAGACAAAAAAATTAACGGTAAAAGAATATAAAAATTCAAAATGTCTTTTTGGGACAAACAAAAAGAGATATTTGTATTAAAATATTACGAAAATGTTAAGACGTTCATTTTTGATAAAAATATATTTTGAGGGTATAAAAATGCAATTAATTCAATTTACAAATACTTGAATATTTTAGATAAAAGTAAGTAAAAATGCTATGTTAAACGATTACAAAGTAAAAAATATACAATTAACAAATTGATAAAAACAAAATGATTTAATTAATAAAATATCAAAAATGGCTCTTAGATTTTAACATATCAAATTGACAAAGGGTGTAGATATAATATAATTGTTAATAAATAAAGTTTGTGTATATATGAAGAGCAAAAAAGAATGGGGGTTTTAAAATGTTAAAATATATCTTTAAAAGAGTTTTAACAAGTATAGTTACAATTTTTGCAGTTGTATCTATTACATTCTTCTTAGTAAGGCTTATGCCAGGTGGACCATTTGATGGTGAAAAGGTAACAGCTGAAATGAAGGCAGTATTAAATGAAAAATATGGACTGGACAAGCCAGTTGGAGAACAATATAAAATTTATATGGGAAATCTTTTAAAAGGTGACCTTGGAGAATCAATGCAATTTAGAGGAAGAGAAGTTACTGATACTATAAAATACTCTTTCCCAAAATCTGCAAAGCTTGGAATAGTAGCTATAGTATTTTCTTTAGTAACTGGAATTTTACTTGGAGTATTATCAGCACTTAAAGTTGATAAGTGGCCAGATAGACTTTGTATGTTTATCTCAACACTTGGAATAACAGTTCCAAGTTTCGTAATAGCAGCGGTACTTATTTACTTCTTCACAGTTAAGTGGGGATTATTACCGGCTGTAGGACTTTCAAAACCTACAAGTTATATAATGCCTGTTTTAGCCTTAGCTGGAAGTTCGATGGCATTTATAACAAGACTTACAAGAAGTAAGCTTATAGATGTATTAAAGCAAGATTATATAAGAACTGCAAAAGCAAAAGGATTAAGTTCAAAAGTAGTAGTGTTTAAACATGCTTTAAGAAACTCTCTTATACCAGTAGTTACTTACATGGGGCCGTTAGTAGCTGGTATTTTAACAGGATCTTTCGTTGTTGAAAAAATATTCGTAATACCAGGTCTTGGTAATGAGTTCGTATCAACAATAACAAATAGAGATTATACAGCTCTACTTGGAGTAGTAGTATTCTTCTGTACGCTTATAGTTGTTTGTAACTTAATAGTAGATATACTATACGTTGTAATAGATCCAAGAATTAAGCTTGAAGACGTAAAGGCATAAGGGGGTAAAAATTATGGAAAATATTAAATTCGATAAAAATATGTTTACTCCTGTATCTAAGGAAGAGAAAGCATTCGAAAACTTTGAAAGACCGAGTGTTGGATACTGGAAAGATGCCTGGAGAAGACTTAAATCAAACAAAGTAGCATTAATTTCTTTAATTGTAATAATACTTCTTGTATTATCAGCAATAATAGTTCCAATGGTTTCAAAATATACATACGATGCTCAAAACTTAGCATTAAAAGATATGAAACCAAACGGACAGCATTTCTTTGGAACAGATAAGCTTGGAAGAGACTTATTTGTAAGGGTAATGATGGGAGCTAGATATTCATTAATCATAGGGGCAGCAGCTGCAGTTATAAACTTAGTTATAGGAGTTTTATATGGAGGAGTTGCAGGGTTCTTTGGTGGAAGAGTAGATAACCTTATGATGAGAATAGTAGACTGCTTATATTCAATACCAACTACTATATATGTAGTAATCATTATGGCTGTTTTTAAAGATTCAGCTTTTGATAAAACAGGAATACTTAGTATAATACTTGCACTTTCAATATCATATTGGGTTGGAATGGCAAGAATAGTTAGAGGAGATATCCTTCAATTAAAACAACAAGAATTCGTTTTAGCTGCAAAAACTTTAGGTGCATCTAAAATGAGAATATTATTTAGACACTTAATACCTAACTGTTTAGGATCAATTATAGTAACAATGACACTTTTAATACCACAAGCAATATTTACAGAGGCATTCTTAAGCTTTATAGGACTTGGATTAAATGCACCTCTTGCATCACTTGGAACATTATGTAACGATGCTATGGCTGCAATTTATACAAATCCATACCAATTATTTTTCCCAGCTGCAATGATTTGTTTAATAATACTATCATTTAACATGCTAGGTGATGGATTAACAGAAGCTTTAGACCCTAAGCACCAAAAGTAGGAGGAAGAATTTATGAGTAAATTATTAGAAGTAAAAAATTTAAGAACTTCCTTTAAGACGCATTTAGGAGAGGTACAAGCAGTAAGAGGTGTATCATTTCATGTTGATAAGGGAGAAGCTATAGGAGTAGTTGGAGAGTCAGGTTGCGGTAAATCTGTAACTATGATGTCTATTATGAGACTTTTAGCAGATAATAGCGTAATAGAAAGTGACGGAATTATCTTTAATGGAGAAGATATTAGTAAATATTCAGAAAAAGAGATGGAAAAAATAAGAGGAGATAAGATGGGGATGATTTTCCAAGATCCTATGACATCTTTAAATCCTTTATATAAAATAGGTGATCAATTAACAGAGCACTTAATAAAGCATAAAAAAATATCAAAAAAAGAAGCTTGGCAAAAAGGAATAGAAATGCTTGATTTAGTTGGAATTCCAAGCCCTGAAAAAAGAATGAAGCAATATCCTCATGAATTTTCAGGTGGTATGAGACAAAGGGCTATGATTGCAATAAGTCTTATATGTGAGCCAAACTTAATAATAGCAGATGAACCTACAACTGCTCTAGATGTTACAATTCAAGCTCAGATACTAGACCTTATGAAAGGTTTAAAAGAAAGGTTAAATACATCTATTATCCTTATAACTCATGATTTAGGAGTAGTTGCAGACCTTTGTTCTAGAATAAATGTAATGTATGGTGGGATAGTTGTTGAAACTGGTAGCGATGAAGATATCTTCTATAGAGGAAGACATCCTTATACTTGGGGACTTTTAAATAGTGTTCCAAACCCAATGAGCGAAATGAAAGAAAAGCTTGTACCAATAGAAGGGCAGCCACCAGATCTATTAAAACCACCAAATGGATGTCCATTTGCAGATAGATGCGAATATACTATGAAAGTTTGTTTAGAAAATCAACCTCCGTTATTTGAGGTTAGCGAAGGACATAAATGTGCATGTTGGTTATGCCACTCTGATGCACCAAAGGTTGAATCACCAATAGGGAGGGAAGAATAATGGAAAAAGAAGTTATCTTAGAAATTAAAAATTTATGCAAATACTTCCCTGTAAACAAAGGACTTTTTAAAAAGCCAAGTTTAGTTAAAGCGGTAGATAATGTTTCATTTAGTATAAAAAAAGGTGAAACTTTAGGATTAGTTGGGGAATCTGGTTGTGGTAAAACTACAACAGGAAGAACTATCCTTAAGTTATACGAACCTACATCAGGAAATATAATCTTTAAGGGAAAAGATATAACTAAAAAATCTGAAAAGGAAATGGTTCCTTTAAGAAGAGAAATGCAAATGATCTTCCAAGATCCTTATGCATCATTAAATCCAAGAATGACAGTTGGCGATATAATTGGGGAAGCTATAGATATTCATGGATTATATAAAGGAAAAGAGAGAGAAGAAAGAATTAAATTTCTTTTAGATAAAGTTGGACTAAATGGAAGTCACATAAATAGATATGCTCACGAGTTCTCAGGAGGACAAAGACAAAGAATAGGAATAGCTAGAGCTTTAGCTGTTGAACCTGATTTTATAGTCTGCGATGAGCCAATCTCCGCTCTAGATGTTTCAATCCAAGCACAGGTTATAAACATGCTTGAAGAACTTCAAGAAGAGTTTGGATTAACTTATCTATTTATAGCACATGACCTTTCAATGGTTAAACATATATCAACTCACATTGGAGTAATGTATCTAGGACAGTTAGTTGAAAAAGGATTAAGTGATGATGTTTATTTAAAACCTAAACATCCATACACACAGGCTCTTTTATCAGCAGTTCCTATACCAGATCCACAGATAGCAAAAAACAATAATAGAATTGTTTTAGAAGGTGATATACCATCACCTATAGATCCAGAACCAGGATGTAGATTTAAAGGTAGATGCCCAAAAGCTATGCCTATATGTCAAGAAAAGGATCCAGTATTAAAAGAAGTGGAAAATGGACACTTTGTATCATGTCATTTATTTGATTAAATTTTAGGATAATAAGCTAAAAGTAAGCTATTATTATATAAATAAGAAGGGGGATAAAATATGAAAGTAAGTAAAATTAAAAAACTTTGCGCTGTAGCTTTAGCTGTAGCAATCTCAGCTTCTGTTTTCGTTGGATGTGGTTCTAATGATTCAGCAGGCGGGTCAAATCAAAAACTTCTATACAATGTTGGGGCGGTAGTAGAAACTATAGACCCTGCATTAAACACAGCTGTAGACGGGTCTACAATTATAGGGAATGCCTTTGAAGGGTTAGTTAGATTAGATGATAAAGACAAAGCTATCCCAGGAGTTGCAGAAAAATGGGAAATCTCAGAAGATGGAAAAACTTATACTTTCCACTTAAGAGAAAATGCTAAATGGTCTGATGGACAACCTGTAAAGGCTTCTGATTTTGAATATGCATGGAAGAGAGTATTAAATAAGGATACAGCTTCTGAATATGCTTATCAATTATTCTATTTAAAAAATGGGGAAGAATATTATAACGGAAAAGCTAAAGCTGATGATGTTGGAGTTAAGGCTAAAGATGATAAAACTTTAGAAGTTAAAATCAATACAAAAACTCCATACTTCCTAGAGCTTATGGCATTCCCAACTTACATGCCTGTAAGAAAGGATATAGTTGAAGCTAATGGAGACAAATGGACTCAAAAGCCAGAAACATTTGTAACTAATGGACCATTCAAGTTAGAAGATTACCAAATGAAGGATTCATACAAATTCGTTAAAAATGATAACTATTGGAATAAAGACGCTATAAAACTTGAAGAGTTAACTTACAAAATGGCAACTGATTCAACTAGTTCATACGCTTCACTTGAGTCTGGAGACTTTGATATGGTTGGAGTAGTTCCAACTGAGAGAATGGAAGATGGAAAAGAAAAAGGATTAGTTCAAACTTTCGCAAATCTTGGAACATACTTCGTTTGCGTAAATGTTGGAAATAACACAGATAAATTACCAGCTGATGTTAAAAAGGCATTAAGCAATAAAGATGTAAGACATGCACTTGCTTTAGCTATCGATAGAGAAGCTATAGTTAAAGATGTAACTAAGGGTGGTCAAGTTCCTTCAGCAGATTTCGTACCTGCAGGAATCAAAGGACCAGATGGAAAAGATTTTAAACAAAATAAATTCGATCCAACTAAATTTGAAGATAATGTAGCGGAAGCTAAGAAATTATTAGAAAAAGCTGGATATAAAGATGGTAAGGGATTACCTACATTTAAATTAATGTATAACTCAGAAGGTGATCACAAATCAGTTATGGAAGTTATTCAACAAAACTGGAAGAAAATCGGTGTAAATGTTGAATTAACTAACCAAGAGTGGGCAGTATTCTTAAATACTAGACAAAAAGGTGAATATGAAATTTCAAGACACGGTTGGTCAGCTGACTACGTAGACCCTATGACTTTCTTAGATATGTGGGTTAGCGGAGAAGATGGAAAACAAGCTACTTGGGGTAATAACGATGCTCACTTCTCAAACAAAAAATACGATGAATTAGTTAAAAAAGCTAAAACTGAATCAGATCCAGCTAAGAGATTTGAATATATGAGACAAGCTGATGATGTATTAATGGATGAAATGCCAATCATACCTTTATATGATTACACTAAAACTTATGGTATCCAACCATACGTTAAAGGCTTACACGTTTCACCACTTGGACAAATTTACTTTGATAAAGTAGAAATCCAAAAATAAGAAATTATTTATAAAAATTAGACTAAGTTCTTTTTAGAACTTAGTCTTTTATATTTAGAGTAAAAAAAAGAATGCTGAAAATTCAGCATTCTTTTTCTTATAAGCCTATAACATCATCCATATTATAAAGGCCAGGTTTATTAACTTTTGCCATAAACTCGCAAGCTTTTAAAGCGCCAGTTGCAAAAACATCTCTTGAAATAGCTTTGTGTGAAAGTTCTATAACTTCACCTTTACCTGCAAATATAACGTCGTGGTCTCCTACGATTCCACCGCCTCTAACTGCATGAATACCTATTTCAGATTTTTCACGTTTCTTTTGACCTTCTCTACCGTATACATAGTGAGTTTCGTCTTTAAGTGAATCTTTTATAGTATCTGCTAAAAGGATAGCTGTACCGCTTGGAGAATCTACTTTTTGGTTGTGGTGCTTTTCAATTATCTCTATATCATAATTTCCATAAAGAAGAGGAGACACCTTTTTAAGTAGTGAATTTATTAAATTTATACCAAGTGACATATTAGCAGATTTAAATAAAGGAAGAGTTTTAGATTTTTCATCTATTAAATCTAAATCTTCTTTTGTAAAACCAGTTGAACAAATTACAAGTGGTTTGTTAGTTTTCTCTGTTAATTCCAATAATCCTTTTAATGCGTCAGCTCTTGAAAAGTCTAATAATACATCGTATTCTATAGTAACTTCATCTGGAGACGCAAAAACAGGGTAATCAAAACTATTTTTTGATCTATCTATTCCACCTACTATTTCTAAATCGTCAAAATCATTAGCTAGAGTAGATATCGCTGTTCCCATTTTTCCAGAACAACCGTTTAATAATACTTTAACCATTTTTTTTATCTCCTTAAATTAAATTGTGATTTTTTAAGTTTTTAACTAAAGTTTCTTTAAGAGTTTCATCCATTTCGTATAGAGGTAATCTTAAAGGTCCTACTTCTTTTCCCATAAGATTTAAAGCTGTCTTAACTGGGATTGGGTTTGTCTCTAAAAAAAGTGAGTTTGAAAGATTTAAAGTTTCTATTTGAATGTCTAATGCTTTTTTGCACTCGCCATTTAAATAAGCCTTTGTCATTTCGTGAACTTCTTTTGGAACAACGTTTGCTAAAACAGATATTACACCTTTTCCACCTAAAGACATAACAGGAACTATTTGATCGTCATTTCCTGAATAGATATCTATTTTGTCTCCAAGTAATGCACGTATTTCTGCAATTTGGCTAAAGTTTCCGCTAGCTTCTTTTACTGCAACTATATTTTTAAGTTTAGATAATTCTAAAACTGCGCTAGGTGAAATGTTCATATTAGTTCTACTTGGAACGTTATATAACATAATTGGAATATTAACAGCATCGTTTATAGCTTCAAAATGCTTAAATAACCCTTTAGTGTTTGTTTTGTTGTAGTATGGTGTTATAACTAAAAGACAGTCTACTCCAACTGATTCTGCATACTTACTCATTTCTATTGAAGCGCTAGTGTTATTCGTACCAGTACCTGCTATAACAGGTATTCTTTTATTTATAATATCAACTGTAAATTTGAGTACTTCTTTTTTTTCTTCTGTAGTCATTGTAGTAGCTTCACCTGTAGTACCGCATATAACTATAGCATCAGTTCCCATACTTACGTGCCACTCTAATAATTCTTTTAATTTTTCAAAGTTAACTCCGTTTTCGTTAAATGGAGTAACTAAAGCAACACCTGATCCTTCAAAAATAGCCATATAAAAATTCCTCCAAATTTAATTATTTTTTAATTAAGATTTCTGCTATTTGAACTGCGTTTAAAGCAGCACCTTTTCTTATGTTATCTGCACAAATCCAAAGATTTAAACCTTTATCTAAGCTAAAGTCTCTTCTTATTCTTCCAACAAAGATATTATCTTCTCCAGAAGCTTTAAGAGGAGTTGGGTAGATTAAGTTATCTTTATCATCATAAAGAGTAACTCCTTCTGTATTTCTTAATAATTCTAAAATATCATTTATTTCAAAATCCTTTTTAAGTTCTAAGTTAACACTTTCACTGTGAGCGTTTAAAACAGGAACTCTAGCTGTAGTTGCTGTAACTCTAAGGTCTTTTAAACCTAATATTTTTCTAGTTTCTTCAATCATCTTCATTTCTTCTTTAGTGTATCCGTTATCTAAAAATACATCTATATGTGGTAATACATTACCTGCTATAGGGTATGGGAACTTTTTAGGTTCTTCTCCTTTAAGACCGTTTTCTAAATCAGAAATAGCAGCAGCGCCAGCTCCAGATACTGCTTGATAAGTAGAGTATACAACTCTTTCTAAACCGTATTTATCTTCTATTGCTTTTAAAATTGGCATAGCTTGAATAGTAGAACAGTTTGGATTTGCAATAATTCCATTATGCCATTTTACGTCTTCTGGATTTACTTCTGGAACTACTAAAGGAACTTTAGGGTCCATTCTCCAAGCGCTACTATTATCTATAACAACAGCACCTATTTTAGAAAATTCTGGTGCAAACTTTAAACTAGTATCTCCACCTGCTGAAAATAAAGCGAAATCTAAATCCTTATTTTCTATATTTTCTACAGAAGTTTCTAAAATAGTATACTTCTTACCTCTAAATTCTAATTCTTTACCTGCTGATTTTTTTGAAGCATAAAGGTAAAGATTTTTAATAGGAAAATTTCTTTCATCTAAAATTTCTAAAATTTTTCTACCTACATTACCTGTCGCCCCAACTACTGCAACGTTATACAAAATAATCCCTCCTAATTTATGTAGATAAATTTTTATCTACATTTATAAATATATATATTAACTATAAGATTTAACGAGGTAAATATCAATAGCTATGGTAAAAATAGTGAACTATAAAAAGAAAAAAATAAAATATTATAATTTATTATATAAAAAATACTTACTTTTTTTACAAAATGTTTTTTAATTTTAGATTTTAATTTATATAAATTTAATTTTTTGAATAATAGGTGAATATATGGAAAAAATACATAAAGAAATGGAGTGATTATGTATGAGTAAAACACCTTTAAAAAAAATAATTAAATCAAAAATTAAATCAAATAAAGAATTAACAGAAGCTGAAAAGATGAGAGAAAAAATTAAATACGAAATTGCAGGAGAACTCGGTTTAAGTGATAAAGTAGACGAGGGAGGTTGGGGCTCTTTAACGGCTGAAGAAACAGGAAGAATAGGTGGAATGATGACAAGCAGAAAGAAAAGATTAAATATTCCAACAAACGAGCAAATACTAGGTAGAGAACCCTTAAAAGAAGATAAGATTGACTTAAAAGAAAAATAATTATAATATAATAAATAGTATTTAAAGTGACTGGGGGAGTTTTATGGCTTACGGCGAATTTGCAAAGATTTATGATGAACTTATAAATGAAGATATAGATTACGATAAAATAGGTAATAGAATTTTAGATATCTCTAAAGATTTAAAAATAAATTTCGAGGATTATTTAGATTTAGCCTGTGGGACTGGAAACGTATCTTTAAGACTTTCTAAAGAGTTTAATAAATCTTTTGCTGTAGACTTATCAGAAGATATGTTAAGAGAGGCTTTTGAGAAGTTTAAAGAAGCTAGAATTAGAAGTAGAATAGTTTGATTTAATTACTTCAGTTTTAGATTCTACAAATTATATTTTAGAAGATGAAGATTTAAAGAATTATTTTAAAGGAGTATACAATCACCTTAAAAAAGATGGTATATTTATCTTTGATATAAATTCTTACTATAAATTATCTACTATTTTAGGTAATAATATTTATACATATAATTCAGAAGAAGTTTTTTATTCTTGGGAAAACTCCTTTGAAGATGAGATAGTTAATATGTTTTTAACTTTCTTTATTAAAGACGGGGAATTATATGAAAGATTTGAAGAAGAACATTTTGAAAGAGCATATAAAGAAGAATTTATAGAAAAATTAGTTGCTGATTTAGGTTTTGAAATTTTAGGTAAATACGACGGTTATTCAAAAGAATCAGTAAAAGACCAATCAGAAAGAATTTTATATGTCCTTAAAAAAGGAGATTTGGAGGGATAAAAATGAAAGATAAAATTATTAGAGGTACTGCAAAAGACGGAATGATAAGATTTATTGGAGGAATTACAACTAATCTTGTAAACGAAGGTGTCAAAATACACGAGTGTACTCCAACGTCAGCAGCTGCCCTTGGAAGAATGCTTACAGGTTGTGCTCTTATGGGAGTTCAATTAAAAGGAGAAAAAGAAGCTATAACTCTTAAAATAAATGGTGGAGGCCCTGCAGGAAGCGTTACTGTAACTGGACATGCTGACGGGTCAGTTAAAGGATTTATAGGAAATCCAAATGTAGATATTCCACTTAAACCAAATGGAAAATTAGATGTAAGTGGAGCCTTAGGTCTAAACGGGATGTTATATGTAATAAAAGATATGGGACTTAAAGATCCGTATGTTGGTCAAGTTCCTATATATACAGGAGAGATAGCAGAAGACTTAGCTTATTACTTTACAGTATCAGAGCAAACTCCATCTGCTGTATCACTTGGGGTTTTAGTAGATACAGATTACTCAATAAAAGCTTCAGGTGGATTTATAATTCAAATGATGCCAGATTCTGATCCGCTTTTAGCAGATATAATAACTTATAGATTAGAAGAAATTCCACCTATAACTACATTAATAAGTGAAGGAAAAACAATTGAAGATATTATAGAATTAATATTTAGCGATATGGACCCTAAAATATCAAGTGAGATTGTAGAACCTATGTATAAATGTGACTGCTCTAGAGAAAGAGTTGAAAAGGCACTTTTAAGTATAGGGCAAAAAGATTTAAATGAAATCTACGATGAAAATAAAAGTGAAGAGATAGTTTGTCATTTCTGTGGAACTAAATATGAGTTTACACACGATGATATCGGTAAGTTAATAGAAGAATCTAACAAATAAAATATATAAAAGAAAAAAGTGAAGTGTAAAAATTTTTACGCTTCACTTTTTTATGTTTAAGATAAGCAAAATTAATAAGGATAGGAAGGAGTTAGGCCTATCCTAATAAAAGAAGAGGCGCCACCCAGATTTGAACTGGGGAATAGAGGTTTTGCAGACCTTCGCCTTACCACTTGGCTATAGCGCCAAAATAAAAAATAATAAATTTCTTTATATAAGATTATACTAAAATATATGAGTTTATATTACTAATTGTTAATAAAAAAGGAGTTTTTTATGGAAAAGATTAAAAAAATTCAAAAGGCACTTTTAGAAAGTGAGAAACCTTCTCTTATTTTAAATAGAATGATAGAAAAAGAAGAGCTTAAAGATTATCCTTTTAATATGTTAGATGACCTTAGGTTTACTATGCAATCTCCAAAATACCATAGTGAAGGTGTAGTTTGGAACCATATGATGCTAGTAATAGATGAAGGGGCTAAACTTCGAGATTTTGCTAACGATAAAAAAACATTTATGTTTGGTCTTCTTTTGCACGATATAGGAAAATCAAAAACAACTAAGTTTTTTAAAGGTAGGTGGACATCATATGACCACGATAAAGTCGGTTCTATTATGGGAAAAGAATTTTTAAATAACTTTAGTATCTTTAATAAAGAAGAAAAAGAAAAAATAATTAAAGCTATAAAATTTCATATGCATCATATCTACATAAAAAAGAATTTGCCTTTTGGAGATATTAAAGGAATGAAAAAAGAAAACGATCTAAATGATTTGCTTTTAACCTTTATTTCAGATAAAGCTGGAAGAGGGGGGATAACTAAAGAGGAAAGAGAAGAAATCTTAGATGAAGTAAATCAACTATTTAATAAGTACAAAGAAGAAGGTTTAGTTAGGGGAGAATTATTTTCTAAAAAGCTATAAATTTTATAGCTTTTTAGATTTAATATTGAACAAAAAAATATATTTTTGCGTAAGATATATAGTGTTTAGAGTATGAGTAAACTTCCTCTATCAGTAAGTTTCCCGCTCTTTAATGACACTATTTTTATATTTAAAGGCTTTAAAAAATTTAAAACTAAATCTTTATATTTGTAGGAGTTTATATCTCCAAATAATAAAAGTGTGTTTCTATTTAACATTCCTCCAACGCCACCTATAAAACCATACTCAAAAGGTTTTAATTCTATATCTCCAGGTGGAAGCAAAAGAGAATTATAACCTTCTTTTAAAAGAGAATTATGTATTCCTTTATCAGTAGTTATAAAATTGTTTTTATTTATAGGTAGACATGAGCATCTAGTATAACCTTGTTTTACATCTATAAGCTTCTTACCTTTAAAGTTATTTAAAATATTTTTATCGGTAAATTTTAAACTATGCATAATAAAATCTTCAGTTATTAAAGCGTTTAAAAAAATATCCTTAGGATAAGTTGAGTCTAAAGAATTATCTGATACTATATAATCTACGCCATAAAAATTTAATTCTTCTAAAAAAGATTTAGGGATATCTTTATGAAGAATGACTTTTTTATCTACTATAGATAATTGAATATCAGAGTGTCCGTCTATAGCTTTATATAATTTATCTGATTTTGGAATTTTAATAGGTGTAAGATTTAACTTTTTTAAATTTTCTATTTCTAAATCAGTAGTTCTATAATCTACAAAACATAGCATAAAGAAAAGTCCTCCTGAAATTTGTTTATATATAATGTACTATTTTTCTAAAATATATTCAATAATTTTGGGAGTAAAAGAAAACTATGGTTCGTATAGTACTAGTTATGTTAATACATACTATTACTAGAAGGGAGTGAAATCTATGCTTGTACTAGAACTTGCGTATATGGGAGAGTTAGACTTTATAAAAGAGTTACAAGATTTGAAAACCCTACTTAAAGAAAAAAATATAGTAATAGGATTAGTAGAAAGAATTGAGGGCGAATTTCATATTGTTAAAGTCATGGCAGAAGAGGCAAGAGAAAAAGAGGAAGCTTTTGAAAAAATTAAATTATATGTAAGCCATATGTTATACAAATTTGTAATTAAGAACTACAAAGAAAAGGAATTATTTGAATTTTTATGGGACACTTACTTTTTCTTAAAAGGAGAAGACGTTATTGAAGCAGAAAAAAGAATAATGGAAACTTTAAATAACAAAAACAGTATAAAAGATGAAGAAGATATATATTGCCAAAATAAAATAAACGGTATGGTAGAAAAGATAAAGAATTGTTTAGAAGAGGAAAATTATTTAAATATAAACGGGTTTATAACTTTTAGAATGAAAGCTTTAAGAGAAGATATAGAAAAAGTTATAGATAAAACAGTTCAAAAATATATGGTAGAAAAAGAATATAATGAATTTATAAAGCTTTTAAAATATTTTGTAGACATACAAGAGAGTAAAATAGAAAAGATACACATCTATATTAATAACGATGGAAATTATATTTTAAGAGATAGTGATGGGTTAGATCTATTAAATGAGTTTTCAAAAGATCTAAACGGTTCTAAAATAGGGGTGGATGTTAACATAGAAGACGTGATTATAAGCGGCCTTATAACAAATGCACCAAAAGAAATTTTAATTTATCACAAAGAACTATGTACAAATAGAGAATTTCTTGATACAATAGAGAAGGTCTTTGTAGAGAGAGTCAAATTTTTAGAATTTTCTAGAGAAATTAACTAAAAAGTGTTGACAAGATAAAAAAGAATATGTATAATAAATTTTGTTAAGAAGAAACAGCCGTTTCTCACCAGCAACTCTAGTGTAAGATGTTCGCTTGGTTAATTATCGTAATTAATTATTTGTTTTCGATAAAATAAGGACGGCAATATGCCGTCCTTTTATTTATATATATGTATTCTGTATATGGTTATAAAGACGGAGGTGGAAGCCATTAGTAAAAATTATATTGCTAACGAAGAAATTAGAGCAAAAGAATTAAGAGTAATAGCTGGAGACGGTGAGCAACTTGGAATTATTCCAACAAGAGAAGCTCTTGAAAAGGCTTATGAAGGGGATTTGGATTTAGTGTTAATATCACCAACTGCCAATCCACCAGTAGCTAAAATAATGGATTTAGGGAAGTTCATATACGAACAATCTAAAAAAGAAAAAGAAGCAAAGAAGAAGCAAAAAATCATTAACATAAAAGAAGTAAGAGTTAGTCTTACAATAGAAGAAAATGATATTGCTATAAAAGCTAAAAAAGCAAGAAAGTTCCTATTAGATGGGGATAAAGTTAAAATCACAGTCAGATTCAGAGGAAGAGAAATGAGTTTAACTCATTTAGGTCAAAAAATCCTTGACAACTTTGTAGGAAAATTAGAAGACGTTTGTGTCATCGAAAAACCTGCTAAAAAAGAAGGAAGAAATATGACTATGGTTTTAGGCCCTAAAAAGGCATAAACTGAGAGGAGGATTTTATCATGCCAAAAATGAAAACACATAGAGGTGCAGCAAAAAGATTCAGAAAGACAGGTACAGGGAAACTTAAAAGAGCTAAAGCTTTCAGAAGCCACATCTTAACTAAGAAAAGCTCAAAAACTAAGAGAAAACTTAGAAAAGGTGGATACGTATCTACAACTCAAGAGAAAAACATGAAGAAATTATTACCATACCTATAATAGTAACGCAGGAGGTTTAGAAGAGAATGGCAAGAGTAAAGAGAGCAGTTAACGCTCGTAAGAATCATAGAAAAGTATTAAAACTTGCAAAAGGATACTACGGTGGAAAAAGCAAGTTATTCAAAACAGCTAACGAATCAGTAATCAGAGCATTAAGAAATGCTTACGTTGGAAGAAGATTAAAAAAGAGAGACTACAGAAGACTTTGGATAGCTAGAATAAACGCAGCTACAAGAATGAATGGTCTTTCATACTCAAGATTCATGAACGGAATCAAATTAGCTGGAATAGATATAAACAGAAAAATGTTATCAGAGATAGCTATCAACGATCCAAAAGCTTTCGCTGAATTAGTTGAAGTTGCTAAAAAGCACTTAGCTTAATATAGATTTGTAAAATGCGACGTTTAGTCGCATTTTCTTTATATATAGAAGTTTTTTTAGAAATAAGTTTTATAAAACTTAACAAATATAAAACTTTAATTTAACAGAAGGAAAGTATAATGTATAAAGCTTATAATATGCATTAAAATAGTATATAATAAGATTAAATGTTTAGGAAACCTTTGAGGTGATTGAATGAAGACGAAAATTAATAAGAAGCTTGATCTAAACGCTGTTCAAGTTCTTGCACTTGGTTTCTTTATAGTTATTCTTATAGGTGGAATCCTTTTAAGTCTACCTATTTCATCAAAAAGTGGTGAGTATACAAACTTTTTAGATGCTGTATTTACTTCAACATCAGCAGTTTGTGTTACTGGGCTAGTAACTTTAGATACGGGTACTTACTGGAATCAGTTTGGACAAATAGTTATAATGCTTTTAATTGAAATTGGGGGACTAGGTTTCATGTCTTTCGCTACTTTCATAGCATTATTACTAGGGAAAAAGATAACTTTAAAAGATAGATTAATTATGCAAGAAGCAATGAACACATTTAGTATTCAAGGACTTGTAAAGATGGTACGATACGTATTAGGATTTACATTTGCAGTTCAATTTTTTGGTGCATTACTTTTATCAACACAATTTATACCTGAATTTGGTCTATTAAAAGGAATTTATTATAGTATATTCCACTCTATTTCAGGTTTTTGTAATGCAGGTTTTGACCTTTTAGGAGGTTTTAGCAGTGTAACAGGATATTATAATAATCCTGTAATTCTTATAACTTTAAGTTTACTTATAATAATCGGTGGATTAGGGTTTACAGTTTGGCTTGAAGTTTATAATTACAGAGGACTTAAAAAATTATCAGTTCACTCAAAAATAGTACTGTTAATTTCAGCGGTTCTAATAGTTGGTGGTACAATTTTAATGTATTTATTTGAGATGAATAACGCTCAAACTATAGGTAATATGAATGTAGGAGATAAAGTGTTAAACTCTTATTTTGCAGCAGTGTCTCCAAGGACAGCTGGGTTTAACAGTGTATCTACAGATGGAATGACAACAGCAGGTAAGATGCTTACAGTATTACTTATGTTTATAGGTGGTTCACCAGGGTCAACTGCAGGAGGACTTAAAACTGCAACATTTGGTATAGTTATACTTACTGTTATTTCGGTAATAAGAGGAAGAGAAGATACAGAGGTTTTTGGTAGAAGATTTGCTAAAGATTTAGTCTATAAGGCATTCGCTGTATTTTTTATAGGGATGTCACTAGTTTTATTAGTAACGCTTATTTTATCAGTAACAGAACCAAATGAAAAATTTATAAACCTTTTATATGAGGCTACATCAGCCTTTGGTACAGTAGGATTAACAACTGGAGTAACTCAAAGATTAAGTAGTATAGGTAAAATAATCATAATGATTACTATGTACTTTGGTAGAGTCGGCCCTCTTACTGTAGCGCTAGCTTTCTTAAGAAAGAAAAAGAAAAGAACAATGAAATACCCAGAAGGTAAGATTTTAATTGGTTAGGGGATGATTTTATGGCAAAAAGACAATTTGTTGTAATAGGACTTGGAAGATTTGGTTCTTCAGTAGCAGAAACGCTATATGGTCTAGGAAATGATGTATTAGTAATTGATAAAGATGAAGATTTAATACAAGATATTTCAGATAAGGTAACTCATGCGGTGCAAATGGATGCAACTGATGAAAATGCTTTAAGATCTCTTGGTTTAAGAAACTTTGACGTAGCTGTTGTTACTATAGGTTCAAACATACAAGCAAGTGTTATGGTAACTTTACTTGTAAAAGAACTTGGAGTTAGATATATAATAGCTAAAGGTAATAGCGATTTACACGCAAAGGTATTATATAAAATAGGTGCAGATAGAGTAATATTACCTGAAAAAGATATGGGAGTTAGAGTTGCCCATAATTTAGTTTCAGAAAGTATTTTAGACTTTATAGAGCTATCTCCTGACTATAGCATAATGGAAATTGAAACTTTAGAAGAGTGGACTGGAAGTACTTTAGGTGA
>NZ_JAMDLQ010000019.1:0-1177 GCF_024705715.1 Clostridium sp. LY3-2 | reverse complement strand
GAGCAAAAAGAATTTTGCTAATATCATTTAATTTAACTTCAGAAAAATGATATTCTAAAGCTCCTTTCAAGATACTTATTACACATTATAAATGAACCTACCCCTTTTAAATTTTAGATGACGTAAGGATGGTTAATTTATATGTTCCAGAAGTTTAATGAAACTCGCTAAGAATATCTATTTTTCCTCCGTTAAATCAAATGTAGCAAAATAATTTGCTAAGAGCAAAAAGAATTTTGCTAATATCATTTAATTTAACTTCAGAAAAATGATATTCTAAAGCTCCTTTCAAGATACTTTGATGCATTATAAATGAACCTACCCCTTTTAAATTTTAGATGACGTAAGGATGGTTAATTTATATGTTCCAGAAGTTAATGAAACTTGCTAAGAATATCTATTTTTCTAAAGCCCTTTTCAAGATACTTTGATGCATTATAAATGAACCTACCCCTTTTAAATTTTAGATACGGAAAGGACGGTTAATTTATATGTTCCAGAAGTCGATGAAACCCGCTAAGAATATATTTTTAACGGGTGAGATTAACTGTGGTAAAAGCACTATGATAAATTCTATTTTAGAGGAGTTTAATATAGAATATACAGGCTTTAGGACTATACCTTATAAAATTAATGATATACATATGGGATATGCTTTTAAATCTTTAGTAAAGGGGATGGAGGAGACCCCTCCGATTTCAGTAAAGCTAAAGGGAATGAAGCCTTTTAAGATTACAGAAACTTTTGATTATTTTGGGACTTTAACTTTAGAAGAATCCTTAAAGTCAAAAGAAAAGGTGATTTTATTAGATGAGATTGGAGTATTTGAAAGTGAATCTTCTAGATTTCAAAATATTATTAGAGAGTGCTTAGATTCTGATAAAATATGCTTTGGAGTTATAAAAAAGAAAGAAAATAGTTTTCTAAATGAGATAAAGTCTCGAGATGATGTTTTATTAATAGAACTTCCTGAGATAGAATTAGGAAAACATGCTAAAATTAGGGAGGAAGTTTTAAAAAGGTTGAAAACGGGGGATAGGTAGATTTATATGTTCCAGAAGCTTAATGAAACTCGCTAAGAATATCTATTTTTCCTTCATTAAATTAAATGTAGCAAAATAATTTGCTAAGAGCAAAAAGAATTTTGCTAGTATCATTTAATTTAACTCCAGAAAAA